>CAZDSB010000464.1:0-13433 GCA_964507515.1 uncultured Myxococcaceae bacterium | reverse complement strand
CGACGAGGCGCTGCTCGCGCACGGGTACAAGGAGCTCACGTTGCCCGCGGGCCCGGGCGGCAGCTGGCGACTGGAGCGGAACGCGCTCCACATCTGGCCACGGGGCGACTTCATGCTGATCGCCCTGCCCAACGAGGACGGAAGCTTCACCTGCACCCTGTTCCTCGCCTTCGAGGGGTCGCCCGGCTTCGCCGGCCTCGAGGAGCCCGGAGCGGTGAGGGCGTTCTTCCGGGAGAACTTCGCGGACGTGGAGCCGCTGCTTCCGGATCTCGAGATGCAGTTCGCCGGCAACCCAACCGGCTCCATGGTGACCGTGAAGTGTTCGACCTGGCACGCTGCGGACACGGCGCTGCTGCTCGGCGACGCGGCGCACGCGATCGTCCCCTTCTTCGGACAGGGCATGAACTGCGGGTTCGAGGACTGCGTGGTGCTGGACGGCCTCGAGGAGACAGGAGCGCCGCGGGCCGAGGTGTTCTCTCGGTTCGAGGCGCTGCGCAGGCCGAACGCCGACGCCATCGCCGACATGGCGGTCGAGAACTTCGTGGAGATGCGCGCGAGCACCGCCGACCCGCGCTTCCTCCTGGAGAAGGCCATCGAGAAGCGACTCCTGGCCGAGCTTCCCGGCGCGTTCGTCTCCCGCTACGCGCTTGTGACGTTCTCGCGGGCGCCCTACCGGGTGGCCTACGACGCCGGGCGCATCGCCTCGGGCATCGTCTCCGAGCTGGCCGAGGGGCTGCGCTCGGCCTCGGAGGTCGACCTCGGGCATGCGCGGGCGCTGGTGGCTCAGCGGCTCACCCCCTTTCTTCGAGAGAGGCTCTGATGGACCTCGGACTACGAGACCGCCGGGCGCTGGTCCTGGGCGCATCGACGGGCCTGGGGCGCGCGGTGGCGGCGGCGCTGGTCGCGGAGGGCGCGCGGGTGGCGATCTGCGCCCGGAACAAGGCGCGGATCGAGGCCGCCGCCAGGGAGCTGGGCGCCCAGGCGGGCCTCGCCTGCGATCTCACGACGCCCGGCGCGGCGACGTCGCTGGTGGACACGGCCCGCCAGCGGCTGGGCGGCCTGGACATCCTCGTGACGAACACCGGGGGCCCGCCGAAGGGTCGGTTCGCCGACGTGAGTGACGAGATGTGGCAGCAGGGCTTCCAGTCGCTGTGGCTGAGCGCCGTCGACGCCATCCGCGCGGCGCTTCCCGGGATGCGTCAGCAGCGCTGGGGGCGAATCCTCCTGGTGACCTCCACGTCGGCGAAGGAACCGATCCCCGGCCTCACCGTGTCCAGCGGTCTGCGGGCGGGGCTGCTGGGGCTGGTGAAGACGCTGGCGCCCGAGGTGGCCGAGGAGGGCGTGACGGTGAACGCGCTGCTTCCGGGCTACACCGCGACCGCGCGCATCGCCGAGCTGGGCATCCCCGAGGAGACGCTCGCCGAGCACATTCCCGCCCGGAGGCTGGGGCGCCCGGAGGAGCTGGGCGCGATGGCGGCCTTCCTCGCCTCGGAGCAGGCCGGGTACGTCACGGGCCAGGCCATCGCCGTGGACGGCGGCTTCATCCGAGGGCTCTGAAGCGCGGTCTCGGGAGCCCGTTTCGCTTGCGTCGCGCGCCCGGCGTGAGACAGTCGCGGCAGAGGGGGGAGTTCACATGCGATGGTCGATTCCTGGTCTTCTCGTCCTTCTCGCCTGCGCGAGCGGGCCCGAGCCGGCGCCGTCCTCCATGGCCGGAGAACGGTTCTCGGGTCGGTTCGCCGAGAACGTCTTCAGCGTGGAACAGGTGAGTGGCCCGAGAGTTCAGATGAAGCGGCGAGCGGACGGCACGTGGGGCGGGCGGTTCCCCTGCAAGCCCTGGCTGAGCCATTCCTCGAACGATCTCTGCCCCACGGACTTCGATCGAAACGAGATCGCGATCCGGATGAGCGGCCAGCCCGTCTTCGGTCTCAACCGCTGGCCCGGCTCCGTCGTCCTCGCACGGACGGGCGTCCAGTACGAGTTTGCGGTCGCAGATGGTCGCCCCTTTCCACCGGAGCTGGTGATGCCGCTGTTCCTTGCCGTGACCTCGGCGCGCGAGCTCGATTCCGGCCTGCCGGACCGCAGCGGAACGATGCGGGTCTATGACCCGGAGACGCGACTCTCCTGGCAGATCGACGTCGCCGACCTCGGGCGCGTAACCGTGAAGCGGGGCCCCACCTCGTGAGCGACGCTGGACCCGCTACGGTCGGCGTCCCTGGGCATGCGCAAGACCGCCTTCGCCAGCCTCGGTGTGGTTCTGCTCGCGGTCTGCGCGCTCGCGTGGATGGAATGCGGTCCTCGACGCGAGGACTCGGACGACAATACCGCCGTCATCTACGGGCTCGTCGTCCAGCAGTCAGACGGAGGCTGGTACACGACTGAGTACGATGCGGGCATCGACCGATGAGACGCGCCCGCTGAGGCACGCCGCTCAATCGACGATGAAGAGCGTCGCTCCCCTCGGCGCGGACGAGCGGTGACGCTCGGCACCGTCGGCGACCTGGTAGCTCATTCCCGGTCCGAGGACGAACCGGCGGCCGTCCTCGAGCTCGGTGTGGAGCTCGCCCTCCAGACACAGCAGGATGTGCCCCTTCTGGCACCAGTGATCGGCGAAGTAGCCGGGTGAGTACTGCACCCAGCGCACGCGGACGTCACCGAAGCTCTGCGTCCTCCACAGCGCGAGCCCCTGCGCCCCGGCGTGCTCGGTGGGCCGCAGATCCGCCCAGTCGGTCACCCCGAAGGGGATGTCCCGGAGCTTCATCGCTCAGGGCGCCCCCAGCGCGTCCACGACCTGGCCCCAGACCTTCGACTTCGGATCGATGACGTCGAAGTGGTCCGCGTCTTCCGGGATGACCAGGCGGATGTCGTCCCCGGCCTTCCGTACCCTCTCGGCAAAGCTCCGGTTCATCGCCAGCGGCACGACGTTGTCCTTCGTCCCGTGGATGACGACCAGCGGCAGCCCGATCGGCAGGTGGCTCGCGGGGGAACCGTCGGCGTAGCGCGCGGCCTGCTCCTTCGCGGATCCGCCCATCAGCTCGAGCGTCACGTGCTTGCTGAGCTCGAGACGGTCCGCCTCGACCAGGTCGGACACCGGCGCGAGCCCGACCACCCGGCGCGGCCGCCACCCGGGGCGCTTCAGCGCGCCTTGCGTGGAGTTTCTGGTCGCCGCCCAGAGCGCGAGGTGGCCGCCCGCCGAGTGGCCCATCCACGCCGCGCGCTCAAGATCCAGCCCGTGCCGTTTCGCAAGGCCGGGCAGCGCGTCCAGCGCCGCGGTCACGTCGGTGAGCGTCCCGGGCCAGCCCCCACCGGCCTCGCCGATGCGCCGGTACTCGAGCGCCACCGTCGCCCAGCCGCGCCGCGCGAGGTCGGCGCAGAGGTGGCCCACGTGCGCCGCGTCGTAGGCCGCTCGCCAGTAGCCGCCGTGGATCATCACCAGCGTGCGCAGCCGCTCGCTCCCCGGCGGCCGGCGGACCCAGACGTGCTGCGACGGAGCCGGCCCGTACGCCTCACGGACGCCCGGCGGCGCCGGCGTGGTCAGCACCCAGTTCTCGGACATTCAGGTCAGATCCTCGTGGATGCAGAGGATGTTCCCCTCGGGGTCGCTGAACCACGCTGCCTTCTCGGAGCCGAGCACGCAGACGTGCTCCACCGTCTTCAGCCCCGGCAGGTCGTAGTCGTGGAAGCTCACCCCGCGCGATTCGAGATCCCGGATGGCCGCGCCGATGTCGCGCACCGCGAAGCTCACCGCGGTGTGGTCCGCCTTCGTCGCCGAGCCGCGCTGGAAGAGCGCCAGCGTGCCGTTCCCCACGGGGTACTCGTACTTCCCGTCGGGCTTGGAGCGGCCACCCTTCAACCCGAGCTTCTGCTCGTAGAAGGCCCGCGCACGGGCCAGGTCCAGCACGGGGAGGATCGTCGTCAGGGGGGCGTTGGCGAGCATGGGACCGCACTCGACGCCACCGTGACCCGACCGGTCAAGACACAGCGCAGGGCGGGGGCGGCGTCAGCCCGGGCGCCGCTCCTGGTCCTGCGCGCGCTGCCCCACCGTCCCGGCCGCGTAGCGGGCCCCCGAGACCGCGCTCCTCGGGAAGACCGCCTCGATCTCCGCCAGGTCCTCCTGGCCGAGCTGGACGTCGAGTGCGCCGAGGTTCTCCTCGAGGTACTTCCGGCGCTTCGTCCCGGGGATGGGCACCACGTCGCCACGCGACATCACCCACGCCAGCGCGAGCTGCCCGGGGGTGCACCCCTTCTGCTTCGCGAGCGCGCCCACCTTCTCCACCAGCGCGAGATTCTTCTGGAAGTTCTCGCCCTGGAAGCGGGGGTTGTTGCGGCGAAAGTCGTCAGGCGCGAAGTCGGCCGGGGTCTTGAGCTGCCCGGTGAGGAAGCCTCGCCCCAGGGGGCTGTAGGCCACGAGCGTGACCCCCAGCTCACGGCAGGCCTGCAGCGGACCGTCCTCGGGGTCCCGGGTCCACAGCGAGTACTCGCTCTGGAGCGCGGTGATGGGATGCACCTTCGCCGCGCGCTGGACGATCTCCGCTGATGCCTCCGAGAGGCCGAGGGCCCGGACCTTGCCCTCCTTCACCAGCTCGGCCATGGCTCCGACCGTCTCCTCGATGGGCGTCGAGGGGTCCACCCGGTGCTGGTAGTAGAGGTCGATCACGTCGATCTTCAGCCGGCGGAGGGATGCCTCGCACGCGCTGCGCACGTAGTCAGGCTTGCCGTTGATCTTCCGGCGGGTGGCGTCGGTCGGCGCGGCCGGGTCCCGGACGATGCCGAACTTGGTGGCGAGGACGATCTCCTTCCGCCGGCGCCGCAGGATGTCCGCGAGCAGCTCCTCGTTCTTGCCCGCGCCGTACATGTCCGCGGTGTCGAGAAAGTTGATGCCGCGGTCCACCGCCATCTCGAGCGTCGCGCGCGACTCGGCCTCGTCGGCCGGGCCGTAGAACTCGGACATTCCCATGCAGCCGAGCCCCATGCGGGAGACGTTCAACCCGGACTTCCCCAGCGGTCGCTGTTCCATGACGGCCACAATGTCGTCCGGACGGGCGGCGTGCAGCACAAAACGGCGCGACCGGCCGCCCGAGATCTCCAGGGCGGCCGGTCGCCCCCCGGACGCCACGCAGAGTCGCGGGGCTGCGCGCGCCCTCCGGGACCCGCCGATTGGAGCCGACGTCCTCCCGGGCACCCGGTCAGACGACGGTTTGCTGACCAACACCACATCCGGACCCGCGGGGTGGTTGGAGGCCACGGCCCGTCGCCTCGCCGGAGCGGTGACCGACGTGGCCCAGCGCTCCTCGCCGTCCCGGCGCGACACCCCCTCCCCCGGCTGGGAGAGCGGGGTCTGGACGCGCATCCAGCGACGGCGCCGGTACCGGCGTCTGGGGTCCCTCGTCCTGGCAATGGCCGCCGCTGCCGGCGGCGCGCTCGTCGCCCGCCAACGACTCCTCGATGCGCCCGCGACGGTCCGCGTCCAGGTCGAGCTCCGGGATGCGCTCCGGGCCGATGGAAGCGCACCGGTCCATGCCCGGTGGCGAGCCACCTACGAGGGCGCGGAGCTGCGCGTGTATCGGAACGCTCTGGGGGCGGTGCTCCGCTGTCCAGGAGCTCCTGGGTGCACCGGGACGCCCGGCGGCGGCGTCGCGGACGTCGGGGTGGATGCGCCCGGCGAGTACCGGGCGGTGGTCTTCTCCCGCCGGCTTCCCGGGCAGGGGGCGACGATGCAGGAGGAGCTGGCCCTGGCACGTGCCCGCGGCGACCGGGTCGAGGTCTCTCCCTCGCTCGTCGTCTACTGAGGCTTCGCGGCTCCGCGGGTGCAGGGCCACCCCACTCGCTCCGGGGAGGGTCCCCCGGGTCGGCCTGCTGGCGCCGCCGGGATTCCTGGCTTATGCCTTCCCTCTTTCCGTGCGCGCTGCCGCCCCGCCAGCATCCAGCGACCTTCGAGACGCGCTGGGCCGTCCCCTGAGGAGCCTGCGGCTCAGCGTCACGGACCGGTGCAACCTGCGCTGCAGCTACTGCATGCCCGAGCCGGAGTACGTCTGGTTGCCGAAGAAGGAGCTGCTCACCTTCGAGGAGCTGGACCGAATCACCGGCATCTTCTGCACGCTGGGCGTGGACAAGGTCCGACTGACCGGCGGAGAGCCGCTGCTGCGCTCGGAGATCGGCACGTTGATCAGGGCGCTCGCCCGCCGCCCCGCCGTGCGCGACCTGGCGATGACGACCAACGGCGTGCTCCTGGCCGAGCGCGCGCGTGAGCTACGGCAGGCCGGACTGCGGCGGCTCACCGTCAGCCTGGACACGCTGCGGCCCGAGCGCTTCCTCGCGCTCACCCGTGCCGACCATCACGCCCGGGTGCTCGCCGGCATCGAAGCGGCGCGGACGGAAGGGTTCCCGCTCAAGCTGGACACGGTGGTCGTGCGTGGAACGAACGAGGACGAGGTGCTCGACCTTCTCGCTTTCGCACGCGAGCGCGGCGCCGAGATCCGCTTCATCGAGTACATGGATGTGGGTGGGGCGACCCGGTGGACTCGCGAACAGGTGGTCTCCCGGGCCGAGATCCTCGCGCACGTCTCCTCGGCGCACGGCACGGTCGAGGCGGTGGGCGCTCAGGGTTCGGACCCGGCCGAGCGTTTCCGGCTCCCCGACGGGACGGCCTTCGGCATCATCGCCTCGACGACGACGCCGTTCTGCCGCGCCTGTGACCGGAGCAGGCTGACCGCCGACGGCACCTGGTACACCTGCCTCTACGCGCGATCGGGAGCGAACGTCCGCGCTGCGCTGCGGAGCGGGGCGACCGACGCCGAGATCGCCTCGCTGCTGCGGGTGGGCTGGCGGGCCCGCGCCGATCGGGGCGCCGAGCAGCGACTGCAGCTCGAGCAGCGCGGCGCGCTGGCCGCCGCTCCCGAGCTCCGCGAGGATCCGCGGCTGGAGATGCACACCCGCGGGGGGTGAGCGCGGTGAAAGCTGCCTTCCCCGTCGCCGAGGATGCCGATTCGGCGCTCGCGCTGCTTCTCTCCGCCGCCCGGGGGGCACAGGCGTGCGGCTACGGGGCCGAGGACACCGAGCGCCTGGTCACCGAGCTCGCCGCGCAGCTCGGCATGGCCGACGTCCAGGTCTCGAGCCTTCCGACGCAGCTCAACCTGGCGATCGGCATCCCCGGGCAGCAGCGGCTGGTGCTGCTCCGGACGACGCCGGCTCCGGTGAACCTCGAACGCATCTGCCGGCTCGACGCGGTGGCTCGCGAGATCAAGGCGGGACGCATCGGTCCGCGGGAAGCGAGCGTCCGCATCGACGCCATCGCCCGCTCGCCCCTCCCCTACCCCGGCCCGATGGTCGTCTTCGCCTACTGCCTGGCCGCGGCCGGGGCAGTGCTCCTCTTCGGCGAGGACCTTCCCGAGGCGCTCACCGCCGCCGTGGCCGGAGTGGCCGTGGGCGGGATCGCGCTGCTCCGCAGCCGGGTGCGCGAGCTGGACCTCGCGGCCGAGCTGGTCTCGGCGCTGATCGCCGGGTTCATCGCCCAGGTCGCGTCGGCGCGAATCTGGCCGCTCGACCCGCGGGTGGCCACGCTGGGCGCGGTCGTCGTCCTGCTCCCCGGCTTCACGCTGACCCAGGGAGTGCGCGAGCTGCAAACGCGGAATCTCCTGTCCGGCCTCGCCGGTCTGGGCGCCGCCTCGGTGACCTTCCTCGCGCTGGTCATCGGCGCGGTGCTGGGCGGCGCGCTCGGCTCCCGCCTGTTCGGTCCGGAGCGCGTGCCCTCCGTGGATCTGCCCTCGGGGATCTTCCTCCTCGGCGCCGCGACGGTGGGCCTGGCAGCGGTGGTGGTCCAGCGGGCGCCACGCAGCGAGGCACCGACGCTGGTCGCCTCGGCGCTGCTGGCGGCCGCGGTCAGCCGCTCCGTCGCGCGGAACCTGGGACCGGCGCTCGGCGCGTTCGTGGGCGCGGTGGTCATCGGCCTGGCGGCCCACCTCAACGCGAGACTTCGCAAGCGGCCGGTGTGGCTGGTCACCATCCCGGGCGTCCTGGTGCTGGTCCCGGGGAGCGTGGGCTATCGCAGCCTCCTCGACCTGGTGAACCGCGACATCTCCACCAGCATGGAGACCGGGGTTCAGATGGTTCTCACTGCGGCGGGCATCGTCTTCGGGCTGCTCCTCTCGGACGGTCTCGGTGCACGGTCCCGGGGACGCTCCTGAGGCTCAGGGCCCCGGAGCACGCCCGAACAGCTCGGCGCGCGCGGTCTCGGTGATGGCCACGACGGCGGGGTGCTTCAGCTTGCGCTCCACGGTGAGGGCCCAGTAGCGCTCCCGGACTCCGTCCAGCATTCCCACCCGCTCGACGCCGAAGGCCGCCCGCACCTCGGACTCCACCGCCTCCGGCGCGGGGAATACCCCGGCTCCGGCCTCGCCGAACGACTCCATCAGCGCGCTGTCCTGGAACTCCCCCACCACCCGCGGGCGGATCCCCCGCGTCTCGAACCAGTGCGCGAGGGAGCGCTGCAGCGTCGCGCCGTCGGCGGCCGTCAGCAGCGGCACCCCCTCCATCGACTTCGGGAAGCCCGGAGCGAGCTTCCGCGCCAGGGAGGGCCGGGCGAAGAGGCCCACGCCGCACTCGCCCAGCAGGTGACTGTAGGCCCGCACCGGGGACGGCGCCGGCGCGTCGGACAGGACGAGGTCCAGGCCGTGCGCGGCGAGCTCGGCGACGAGCCTCTCCGGCCGCGCCTCCTGCACCACGAGCTGCACCGGCTCGCCGGCCTCCAGCGCGGGCACGAGCAGCCGGTGCGCGACGCGCTTCTCCACCGAGTCGGAGACCCCCACCACCAGCCGGCGCGGCCGCGCGACGGGGCGGCCCTTCAGCGTGTCCTGCAGCTCGCGCCCGAGGCTGAAGATCTCGTCCGCGTACCGAAAGACCACCTGCCCCACGTCGGTCAGCACCAGCGAGCGGCCCTGGCGCTCGAACAGCTTCTCGTCCAGGGCGTTCTCCAGCGCCTTGATCTGCCCGCTCACCGTCGGCTGGGCCAGCCGGAGGACCCTGGACGCCTTCGACACGCCGCCTTCCCGGGCCACGGTCCAGAAGTAGAAGAGGTGGTGGTAGTTCAGCCAGTCCATCGCGGGTCCCCGTTTCATCGGGAAGAACAATCGATTGCTGCGAGTTTATCGATTTGCCGATGTGTGATCCCCGTCTTAACGGTGAGAGCACGGAGGTCATTTCGAATGAATCAGCTCAAGACCATCCTGCTCCTGGGCATCCTGTCGGCGATCCTGGTCGGCATCGGTGGCGCGCTCGGTCCCAACGCGCTCGGGGTCAGCCTCGTCCTGGCGGTGGTGATGAACCTCGGCGCGTACTTCTTCAGCGACCGCATCGTCCTCGCGATGCACCGGGCCCAGGAGCTCTCTGCGGCGGAGGCCCCGGAGCTCCACGGGCTCGTGGCAGAGCTCGCCGGTCGCGCGGGCATCCCGACGCCGCGCCTCTACCTCATCCCGGAGGCCCAGCCGAACGCCTTCGCCACCGGGCGGAACCCCGAGCACGCCGTGGTCGCGGTCACCTCGGGCCTCCTCGAGGTCCTCGACCGGCGCGAGCTGCGCGGCGTGCTCGCCCACGAGCTTGCGCACGTGAAGAACCGGGACATCCTCGTCTCGAGCATCGCCGCGACGGTGGCGGCGGCCATCACCTACGTCGCGCACGCTGTGGGGTTCTTCGGGATGGGAGGCTCGGACGACGACGGACCGTCGCCGGCGCAGTCACTGCTGCTCGCGCTCGTCGCTCCCCTCGCGGCCACGCTGATCCAGCTCGGGATCTCGCGCTCGCGCGAGTACGGGGCGGACGCCACTGGAGCGGCGATCTCGGGCGATCCGGAGGCGCTCGCCCGGGCCCTGGAGAAGCTGGAGCAGGCGGCGCACGCCATCCCGGCCCCGCTGCAGCCGGCCACCGCGAGCCTCTTCATCGTGAACCCCTTCTCGGCGACCGAGGGCGTCCTCACCCTCTTCTCGACCCACCCCTCGATGCGGGAGCGCATCCGGCGCCTCCGCGCGATGCAGGTCTCGTCCGGCGGGTGGCCGGTGGGAGCCCGTGCCGCGACCCTCGACGCCCGCTGACGACCGCCTCCCTCCGAGCCTGAGGCGCCTGGCCAACCTCGTTGGCGGCTGGGCGCTGGTCGTGGTCGGCGTCATCCTGATTCCGCTGCCGGGGCCGGGCTGGCTGGTGGTGGGGATCGGGCTCCTGGTGCTGGGCCGGGAGGTGCGGTGGGCCCGGGGAGCGCTGATCCGCCTCGAGCGCTTCATGCGCCGCCACGGGATGCGGACCTCGCTGCGGCGCCTCATCGCCCGGCGGCAGCGCGAGCGTGCCCGCCGTTCGGCCGCCCGCGTCCATCCATCGGCTCAGCCTATGGATTCGCACTGAAATATCTGGTTGTCCGAAGGCTCCGCCTGCCGCAGATGCATCGGACGTTCGGCGTCCCGGGCACCTGAACCTCCCGGGCCCCGGGAGGAGCCCGTCGATGCTGTCCGCCGTCTCGCTGGGAAGCTGGCCCCTGTGGCTGGGTTTCCTCGCCTTCGTCGCGGCGATGCTGGCCATCGACCTGGGGGTGTTCCACCGGAAGGCGCACGTGGTCTCGCTCCGGGAGGCGGCCGCATGGAGCGCGGTGTGGATCGGCCTGGCGGGGCTCTTCGCCCTCGGGCTGTTCGTCTTCCACGGCGCGCAGCGAGGGCTCGAGTTCACCACCGGCTACCTCATCGAGAAGGCGCTGAGCGTCGACAACATCTTCGTCATCGCCATCCTCTTCGGAGCGTTCCGGGTCCCGGCGCACCAGCAGCACCGGGTGCTGTTCTGGGGCATCCTCGGTGCGCTCGTGATGCGAGGGGTATTCATCCTCGCCGGGGTCGCGCTGATCGCGCGGTTCCACTGGACGGTCTACGTCCTCGGAGTCTTCCTGGTGATCACCGGCGGGAAGATGCTCCTCGCGCGGGGCGAGCTGGGCCACCCGGAGGACAACGTCCTCGTCCGGCTGGCGCGGCGGGTTCTTCCCGTGGCTCCCGGCCAGGATTCCGAACACTTCTTCACCCGGGTGGATGGAAGGTGGAAGGTCACCTCGCTGTTCCTGGCCCTGGTGGCGGTGGAGTTCACCGACCTCATCTTCGCGATGGACTCGATCCCGGCGGTGCTCGCCGTCAGCGGGGACCCCTTCATCGTCTTCACCTCGAACGTCTTTGCCATCCTGGGGCTTCGTTCGCTGTACTTCCTCCTGGCTGGCGTGGTTCACAGATTCCGTTATTTGAAAGTGGGGCTGGCCCTGGTGCTGGTCTTCGTCGGGGTGAAGATGACCATCGTGGACATCTTCAAGATCCCCGTCGGTGTGTCGCTGGGCGTGGTGGGGTTGTTGATCACCGGCGCGATCCTCTGGTCGCTGGTGACGGACGGGCGGCGGCGGGCGCTCCAGGAAAGGACGGCGACGTCGTGAACAAGACGCGGTTCAACATCGCTTACGCCCTCATCGCGGTCCTGGCGGTGATCTTCATCCAGGACTGGGTGCGGACCACCCAGTCGATCGCGGTCATCCCCTACAGCCAGTTCCAGAAGCTGCTCCAGGAGGGGAAGGTCGCCGAGGTCACCGTCGGCGAGAACCAGATCAAGGGCACCCTCAAGGAGGCCATCGAGGGCGGCAAGACCCACTTCGCCACGCTCCGCGTGGACAAGGACATCGCCGAGGGGCTGGAGAAGGCGGGGGTGAAGTTTGCCGGTCAGGTGGAGAACCCGTGGTTCGCCGCGCTCCTCGGCTGGGTGGCGCCGACGGTCCTCTTCTTCGTCATCTGGGCCGTGCTGATGCGACGGATGGCGGGACGGATGGGCGCGGGCGGCGGGGGCCTCCTCGCGATTGGAAAGAGCAAGGCCAAGGTCTTCGTCGAGACCGACGTCAAGACGCGCTTCTCGGACGTCGCCGGGGTGGACGAGGCCAAGGACGAGCTCGCGGAGGTGGTGGAGTTCCTGAAGAACCCCGAGCAGTACTCGCGCCTGGGGGGGCGGATGCCCAAGGGGGTGCTGCTGGTGGGGCCTCCCGGCACCGGGAAGACGCTGCTCGCGCGTGCGGTGGCCGGTGAGGCAGAAGTGCCGTTCTTCTCCATCAGCGGGAGCGAGTTCGTGGAGATGTTCGTGGGCGTGGGCGCCGCCCGTGTCCGGGATCTCTTCGAGCAGGCCCGGGGGAAGGCGCCGTGCATCATCTTCATCGACGAGCTGGACGCGCTCGGCCGTGCCCGTGGCGCCTCCGGTCTGGTCGGTGGACACGACGAGAAGGAGCAGACGCTCAACCAGCTCCTGGTCGAGCTGGACGGCTTCGACCAGAGCTCGGGCATCGTGCTCATCGGGGCGACCAACCGGCCCGAGATCCTCGACCCTGCGCTGCTGCGGGCCGGGCGCTTCGACCGGCAGGTCCTGGTGGATCGACCGGACCGGCAGGGCCGGGTGGCCATCCTCCGGGTCCACATGAAGCGCGTGAAGATCGGCCCCTCGGTCGACCCGGACCAGATCGCGGCCCTGACCCCCGGCTTCACCGGCGCGGACCTGGCAAACCTCGTCAACGAGGCGGCGCTGAGCGCGACCCGGCGCAAGGCGGAGGCCGTCGAGCGGCAGGACTTCGACGCGGCCATCGAACGCATCGTGGCCGGGCTGGAGAAGAAGAACCGGCTCCTCAATCCACGCGAGCGGGAGATCGTGGCCTTCCACGAGATGGGGCACGCCCTCGCCGCCGCGGCGACCACGAGCGTCGATCCGGTGCACAAGGTGAGCATCATCCCCCGGGGCATCGGCGCGCTCGGCTACACGCTCCAGCGTCCGACCGAAGACCGCTACCTCATGACCCGCGAGGAGCTGGAGGGAAAGCTGGTGGTGCTGCTCGGAGGGCGCTCCGCCGAGGCGCTGGTGTTCGAGCACACCTCGACCGGGGCCGCCGACGACCTTGCGAAGGCCACCGACATCGCCCGGAGCATGGCCACGCGCTACGCGATGGTTCCGGGGCTCGGACCGGTGACCTACGACAACGAGAGCCAGAGCTACCTCGGACCTGCCGCGATGAGCCGCCGCACCTTCAGCGAGGAGACGGCGCGAGAGATCGACCTCGCGGTGCGGGAGATCGTGCAGAACGCCTCCGAGCGGTGCAGGACCTTGCTCGGACAGCGACGGCAAACGTTGGAGAAGGCGGCGCGCCTCCTCCTCGAGAAGGAGACGCTCACCGACGTCGAGCTGAAGCCCCTCTTCGACGACGCGCGGACCGAGGCGACGCAGGTGGTGCCGCGGGTCGTGTCGCGGTCCTGAGTCGCCGCGGGCGAGGGCGCGCGGCGTCGACCTAGTCGGACAGTCCGGACCTGTTCTCGACCGTCATGATCGTGCCCAGCATGGCCAGGACATGCTTCGGCGCGCCTCCATCGATCGCGAAGACCTCTCCCGAGCAGGTGGTTAGG
>CAZDSB010000463.1:0-9712 GCA_964507515.1 uncultured Myxococcaceae bacterium | reverse complement strand
TCTACCAGCAGGCCTCGGGAGACTCGAACCCGTTCTACGCCCCACGCTCGGTCGAGCTGGTGGGTCTCTACCGCCGCCGGCACTACCGCGAGCGGGAGACGGGCAGCGCGCTCATCAACGACGTGCAGAGCCGCCTCGAGCCGCAGCCGGTGTCGAAGCGCAGCTTCCTCTCCCGGTCCGCCCCGCTCTTCGCCACCGGTGCGCGCCTGCTCCGCCAGGGCATCGAGGAGCACGGGCCACGGTGGGGCGCCCCGCGCGTCTCGGCGATGCTCGAGCGGGCCCGCGAGCAGCTCGAGCACGTGGAGGTGCAGGCCAGCTCGCTCTCGTCGCTCATCGACCTCTTCCTCCCCTTCCTCTGGGAGAACCACTTCGTCTTCCGCTGCGACAACACTCGCTCGCTCTACGAAGGGATGGACGCGGTCGACAGGGCGAAGATTCCCTGGGACCCGCACGCGATCGACTGGCGCCGGTACTTCCTCGAGGTGCACTTGCCCGGCCTCGAGAAGTGGGTCTTCCCCGGCCTGGAGGAGGAGCGGGAGAAGCGCAAGGCGATCCACGCCCACCGCGACCTCCTCGAGCTCTTCGATGCGGCGGTACACGCCTACCGGCATCGGGTCGCGTTCCGCCGCGTGGAGGACGAGCGCGAGGAGCGCTTCACGTACGGCGAGGTGCACCGCTGGGCCGCGCGGGTGGGCAGCTTCCTCCTCCGCAGCGGGGTGAAGCACGGCGACCGGGTGCTGCTGGTGTCCGAGAACCGTCCCGAGTGGCCCATCGCGTACTTCGGCATCCTCCGCGCGGGCGCCACCGTGGTCCCGGTGGATCCGGCCTCGAGCGAGGCCGAGGTGGTCAACATCGTCCGGCGGAGCCAGGCCCGGGTGGTGCTGCTCTCCGAGGAGGCGGCGCGGGACCTGGCGGGGCTGTGGCGCACGCTGTCCGACCAGTCGCTGGAGGTCACCCTCGCCACGCTGGCGCAGGCGATGGAAGGAGACCCCGCTCAGCCCGGGCGCGTCGGCGCCGTCCGGAAGAGCGCCGCGCCGGACGACGTGGCCTCGCTCATCTTCACCTCCGGGACCACCGGCACGCCGAAGGGCGTGATGCTCACCCATCGGAACTTCGCCTCGCTGGTCCCGAAGCTCGCCGGTGCCTTCGACTTCGGGGTGGGAGACGGTCTGCTCTCGGTGCTCCCGCTGCACCACACCTTCGAGTTCTCGGCCGGGCTGCTCACCCCCTTCAGCCGCGGCGCCGAGGTCACCTACCTCGACGAGCTCACCACCGACCGCCTGGGCGACGTGCTCGAGTCCGGCCACGTCACGGCGATGATCGGCGTGCCCGCGCTGTGGACGCTCTTCCACCGGAAGATCACCCAGGAGCTCACCGCCAAGCCGGCCATCGTCGAGCAGGGGATCCGGGCGCTGATGTCCGTCCACGGCTCGCTGCGGAACCGCAAGAACATCAACCTGGGCAAGCTCCTCTTCTGGCCAGTGCACAGGAAGTTCGGAGGGCGCATCAAGTTCCTGGTCTCCGGGGGCTCCGCGCTCACCGACGAGGTGCACCGCGCCTTCCACGAGCTGGGGTTCGACCTCGCCGAGGGCTACGGGCTGACCGAGGCCGCGCCGGTGCTCAGCGTGCAGTCTCCGGGGAACAAGCGCATTCCCGGCAGCGTCGGACGCGCGCTCCCCGGCATCGAGCTTCGCATCGACGGCCCGGACGGCGACGGCATCGGCGAGGTGTGCGCCCGCGGCCCCAACGTGATGGCGGGTTACTTCGCCGATCGCGAGGCGACCGACGCCACGCTCAAGGACGGCTGGCTGCACACCGGAGACCTCGGGCGGCTGGACGCCGACGGGCAGCTGTACCTGGTGGGGCGGAAGAAGGACGTCATCATCGACGCCAACGGGAAGAACGTGTACCCGGACGAGCTCGAGGAGTTCTACGGGGACCACCCGTCGATCAAGGAGCTGTCGGTGGTGGGCCTCCCCGACGAGGCCGGCGGCGAGACCGTCGCCTGCCTCTGCGTGCCCGAGTACGGAGAGCGGCGCCGGGAGGAGGTCCGGGCGGAGCTGGAGGAGCACTTCCGCCGCGTCTCGGCCGAGCTGCCCTTTCACCGGCGCATCAAGGTGCTCCGCTACTGGGACGCGGACCTCCCGAAGACCAGCACCCGGAAGGTGAAGCGCAAGCTGGTGGTGGACGAGCTCCGGAAGCTGGAGAAGCTGGCCGCCTCCGGCGAGAAGGCCCGGCCCGCCGCCCACGGCAGCTCGACGGAGTGGCTGCAGCGCCTCGTCGCCGAGGTCATCGGCAAGCCGGCCAGCGAGGTCCGACCCGACTCACGACTGGCGGCGGATCTGGGCTTCGACTCGCTGATGCTCACCGAGCTGTCGGTCGCGCTGGAGGCCGCGGGCATCGCCCTGCCCGAGGCTGGGGACCTCTCCGGCGTGGAGACGGTGAAGGACCTGGCGCGCCTGCTGGGGAGCGCGGGGCGGCGACTGGCCGAGCCGGCCGAGGGCGTGCAGGCCGCGACGGCCGAGACCCCGGCCGAGGACCGCGAGATCCCGGTGCCCGCCCCGGTGGCCACCCTCGGCCGGACGATGCTGGACCTCTGGCAGAAGGTGATGTTCGGGGGCGTGTTCGACGTGAAGGTCACCGGACAGGCCTACGTGCCCCAGAGCGGGAACTTCCTGGTCATCGCCAACCACAGCTCGCACCTCGACATGGGGCTGGTGAAGTACGCCCTCGGCGAGCAGGGCAACCGCATGGCCTCGCTGGCCGCGCGTGACTACTTCTTCGACACGCCGCTCAAGCGGGCCTGGTTCGAGAACTTCACCAACCTCATCCCAATGGACCGCCACGGCAGCCTGCGCGAGTCGCTGCGACTGGCCGGTGATGCGCTCCAGAACGGGTATCATCTCTTGCTCTTCCCCGAGGGCACGCGCTCGCCCGACGGAGTGATGCGCGAGTTCTTTCCGACGCTGGGCTACCTCGCCCTCACCTACGGCGTGGACATCCTCCCGCTCTATCTCCAGGGCGCGCACGAGGCGCTCCCCAAGGGCAGCGTGATGCCGAAGCAGACGGAGATCTCGGTCCGGATCGGCCCCGCGCTCGGCATCGGAGAGCTGCGGCGGCGCGCGCGCGGGCTCGCCCGCAGCGAGAGCTACCGTCTAGTGACCCGCATCGCCGAGGAGGCGGTGAAGCGGCTGCGCGATGGAGGCGTGTTCTGGCTCGAGCCGGACGTGGAGCTCGCCCCCGCTCCGGTGCGGCCGCGCAAGAGCTCGGGCGGGGGCCCGCGGTGAGCGCGGGCCGGAGCATCCTGGTCACCGGGGCGACGGGGTTCCTGGGCAAGGCGCTGGTCCCGAGGCTCGCGGCGGCGGGGCACCGCCTGCGCATGCTCGGCCGCAGCACGCCGTCCGTCGAGCTGCTCGGCCACGGCGAGTTCGTGCAGGGCGACCTCGCGGAGCGGACCGTGGTGAAGCGCGCGCTCGCCGGGGTGGACGTGCTCTACCACCTGGCAGGCCAGGTCTCGTTCGATCCGGCGGATGGACCGGCGATGTACCGCCTGCATGTCGCGGGGACGCGGTCTCTCCTGGAGGAGGTCCGCGCTCGCGGAGGTCTCGAGCGGCTGGTGCTCGCCTCCACCAGCGGCACCACGGCTGTCTCGCGCACCGAGCGCACCGCCACCGAGGAGGATCTGCCGCCCATCGAGATCGTCGGGCGTTGGCCGTACTACCTCTCGAAGATCTACGAGGAGAAGCTGGTGCTCGAGCACGCCCGCAAGCACCAGCTTCCGGTCGTGGTGCTCAACCCATCCCTGCTGCTCGGTCCCGGGGACGAGCGGCTCTCGTCCACCTGGACGGTGATGAAGTTCCTCCAGCGGGACCTGCCGGCGATGCCGAACGGCGGCATGAGCTTCGTCGACGTGCGTGACGCGGCGGATGCCTTCGTCGCGGCGCTCGACCGCGGCGAGGTGGGCGGCAAGCACCTGATGGGCGTCAACATGGGCATGTCCGAGTTCTTCGGCCGGCTGGAGCGGATCTCCGGCGTTGCCGCCCCACGGCTCCGGTTGCCCTCGAAGGTCAACGTCGCCGGGGCGAAGCTGCTGGAGCGGCTGGCCGAGGCGCGAGGCCGCGAGCCGGCGCTCGACGCCGCCAGCGTGGACATCGCCGAGCACTGGTTCTGGGTGGATTCCCGAAAGGCCGAGCGCGAGCTGGGCTTCTCGCCCCGGGACCCTCAGGAGACGCTGCAGGACACCGTGCTCGATCTGCTCTCGCGGATGCCCGAGAAGCAGTGGCCGGGGACGAAAGGAAGGCTGGCGACGCTTCGGAGGGGCTGAGCGCAGGGCGCTCGGCCCCCGCACTCAGCCGACGAACAGCTGGATCGTGGCGGCGGTCTCGGGCCCGGCCTCTCGCGGAGCGCGGTCCGGGAGCACGAACGTCACGAGCACCAGCGCGACCGTGTAGCCCACCAGCAACCACTCCCCCACCCGCCTGAGCCGCGCATCGAGCCGCGCCAGCGAACCTTCCTCGGACATCCAGCGCATCGGTCCATCCTCCTCGGCACGTCCCTCTCGTTCCGGCGACGGCAGCTCGCGCTCGGTCACCGCGCGGCCCCGGGTCGACCTGGCACCGCGGCTGCAGCCGCGATGCGTCGCACCGACCACTCACGGGTCGGAGGGGAGACCACCATGCAGGTCCAGCTCTTCGTTGCACCCCGCTCGGTGGCGTCCAGCGAGCCGGGCCTCGTGCTCGGCGCGGCGCTCATCCTCGCGTACTTCCTTCTCTCGACTGCGCTGCTGCAGGACTTCCGTCGCTCCTCCCAGCCGCCGATCGTGGGGGAGACCACCATCCTCGTGCGCTCTCGGTAGGTGAAGCGCGCATGGGTCGCGGAGCGTCGCCGGGTCGCGGCCGACGCCCCTCTGCGCGTCACTGCGCCTCTGCCACCATCGTCGCCGGCGCGTGGGTCTCGGTGATGCGATAGGCGCTGTACAGCGCCCCGTGGCCACCGGCCCAGAACGCCACCAGCAGCCCGCCGATCAGCAGCGAGCCGAGCCCGCGCCTCCGCGCGATCCGCTCGAACGACTTCAGCGAGGTCTCTGCGTTCGTGGTCTTCATGACTGTCCTCCGGTCGAAACGTCGGCCGGCATCGTCCCGGCCATGGGGACCTGACTTGCACCGCCGGGGCCAGCGATCTGGCACTGCAAGCCATTGATTTTGCTGTGGTCTTACCTCTCCCGCGTTGCATCCACGGTCACGCGGGCGGGATCGCCCGTTGCGCCACCGGCCACGGCGTCGCCTTGTCGGTGTGGTCCAGGTAGGTTCACGGATGCGGATGCCGGGACGCGATCGAGACCGCGACGTTCCTGACGAGACCGGTGAGCCGGCCCCTCCGGCGCCCCCGCCAGAACGCGACGCGCACGCCACTGCAACCTTCGGAGTCAGCCGCCCGAGCCTCGTTCCCGACGTGCGGCGCTTCCGCCTCCGCGTGGTCGACGGGCCGGGCGCCGGACAGAGCTTCGAGTCCACCGGCGAGCGCACGTCGATCGGCAGCCATCCGCTCAACGACGTGCTGCTCGACGAGCGCACGGTCTCGCGTTTCCACTGCGAGCTCCTGGTGGACGAGAAGGGCGTATGGGCAAAGGACCTCGGTAGCCGGAACGGCACCATCCTCGACGGCGTGCTCATCAAGGAGGCCGCAGTCCGCAACGGGAGCCTCCTCGGCCTCGGGCGCGTCGGGCTCCGCTTCGAGCTCTCCGGTGAGAAGACGAGGCTCCAGCTGTCGGAGCACCCGCGCTTCGGCTCGCTGGTGGGCAGCTCGGTGGCCGCGCGAATGAGCTTCGCGCTGATGGAGCGCGCGGCGGCGTCGGATGTCACGGTGCTCCTCGAGGGCGAGACCGGAACCGGCAAGAGCCAGGCGGCCGAGTCCATCCACCGCCAGTCGAGCCGGCGCGATCACTCCTTCCTCGTCGTCGACTGTGGCGCGCTGCCGCCCAACATCCTCGAGTCGGAGCTGTTCGGCCACGAGAAGGGCGCCTTCACCGGCGCGCTGACCCGGCGGGTGGGCGTCTTCGAGGAGGCCCGCGGCGGCACGGTGTTCCTCGACGAGATCGGCGAAGTCCCCCTCGAGCTGCAGCCCAAGCTGCTCCGCGTGCTCGAGGCCCGGGAGATCCGCCGGCTGGGCACCAACAGCTACACGCCGGTGGACGTGAGGATCATCACCGCCACCAACCGCGACCTCCGCGCGGAGGTGAACGCCGGCCGCTTCCGCTCGGACCTCTACTTCCGTCTGGCGGTGGTGAAGATTCCGCTCCCCCCGCTGCGCCAGCGCTCGGAGGACATGCCGCTGATCGTCGAGAAGCTGGTCAGTGGCCTCGGAGCGGACGCGCGGGTCAAGTCCACGCTCCTGGATCCGGCGTTCGTCATCCAGCTCCAGCGCGCCGCATGGCCTGGGAACATCCGCGAGCTCCGCAACCACCTCGAGCGGTGCGTGGTCCTTCAGGAAACGTTGCTCCCCGGCGAGGGCGAGGAGACGAGCCGGCCGATGGATGACGCGCCCGCCCAGATCGATCCGCGCATCCCCTACCCGGAGGCGCGGCGGCGCGCGCTGGATGCCTTCGAGCGCCAGTACGTCGAGGCACTGCTCCAGCTGCACGGCGGGAAGGTGTCGCAGGCCGCGGCCTCCGCGGACATCGACCGCGTGCACCTGTACCGGCTGATCAAGCGTCACCGCGTCCGGGACTAGCCGTCCCGATCCCGGAGTGCCTGCCGCGTTCCACTTCCGGAACGGCGGTCGCCACGGCTGCAACGGCCCCGCGCTCCACCCTCGCAAAGCCCTCGGAACCAGGCGTTCGTGAAGGACGGCACGGCCGCTGCACATGTCCCGGAGCAGCTGCCGCCAACCGGAGACACGAACATGACCACCACCGTCGACACCGCTTCCCGCCTCTTCCAGACCTCCCGCCGCCGCTCGCACGGCCTCGTCGTGGGGATCCTCCTCGTCCTCGGCTACTTCGGGACCGCCGCGATCCTGATCTCGGACTACTCGTCGTCCGCGCCGGTGCGCGTGGAGCACGTCGCGTAAGCGCGGCGGCTCGACACGCACACATTCCAGGCGGCAGCTGCAGAAATTCACGAGCGGCCCGGGGCAGATCAGCGCCCCCGGGCCGCTCGTGTCGTTCCCGCCCCGAGGAGTCGTCGGGGCATCCCGGGAGACACTCCCTCCCCGCGACGTTGCACCCGGCGCCACACGTGGAACTGGACGTGTCGCTTCCGGGGCAATCCGGGACGGGCCTCCCCCGGGCCAAGCGCCCGGAACTCGGGCAGACGGGGCCTGGCACCGCCGCTGCAATCCCCCCGCTCGTCGAAGCCACGACGGAGGACGCCATGAACCGCGAGACCACCAGCTCCAGTAACCCGCAGCTGTTTCGCTCCTCCCGCCGGTGGAGCCCCATCCCCTTCATCCTCAGCGGCGTGCTGCTCGTCGCGGGGTACGTCGGCGCGAGCGCCGTCCTGATCGACAATTACTCGAACCACACCGCCCAGGTGGGCGGGCCGAGGGCCTGAACGGAGAGCGGGAACCTCGGGGGGTAATCCCGGAGCCGGCGGAACGAGGCGCAGATCTGTCCCCTCCTGCGTCCCATGTCTCGTGGGGAGACCGCCGCACTCCGGGACCCCATTTTTCTGAAGGAAGTAGCGGACCGCTTCGCGGCCGCTCCACGAAGCCCGGGACACGACCGCGACCGTGCCCGGGCTTCGGCGTGTCCGGTGGGCTAGAGCCGGACGCGGATCTCGAACGGGCTCTGGGCAAGAGCGACCGCGGGACAGAGCAGCGTGAGCGCGACGATCGTGAGGGAACCGTTCATGCGCGAGGTCATAGACCGCGGCCTCGACGCGCAGACAGGACGGGCACGTGGGCTCGTGCGCGGGAGGTGAGGTACCGCGGCGCCGTGCTCGCCCGCCACCCGGCCGCGTCACTTCGCCGGAACCGTGCCGCCGCCACCCCGGTCCCGACCGTTCCCCTCGTCGCTGTCACTTGCCCGGTGCGGAACGTGGTGAGTGACGCGCTCGCGCGCCGTCTCCACCAGCACGTAGAGCACCGGGATGAGCAGGAGGTTGAGCACGGTGGAGAAGAGCATCCCGCCGAACACGGCCGTGCCCAGCGATTGCCTGCTGACCGCGCCGGCTCCGCGCGCCACCATCAGCGGGACGACTCCGAGGATGAAGGCCAGCGAGGTCATCAGGATGGGACGGAGCCGAACCTGCGCGGCGTGCACCGCGGCCTCCAGGACGCTCTCGCCGCGCTCGCGCAGCTGGTTGGCGAACTCGACGATGAGGATCGCGTTCTTGCTCGACAGGCCAATGAGCATCACCAGGCCCACCTGGCAGAAAATGTCGTTGGCCAGGCCGCGCGCCGCCTGCGCCAGCAGCGCCCCGAGGAGCGCCAGCGGCACCGCCATCATCACGATCAGCGGGAGCACCAGGCTCTCGTACTGGGCGGCCAGCACCAGGAAGACGAAGACGATGCCCAGGGCGAAGATGAAGACCGTCTGGCTGCCCGAGCGCAGCTGCTCTAGTGCGATGCCGCTCCACTCGTAGCGCATCCCGGGCGGCATCACGCTCTTGGCGACCTGCTCCATCGCCTGGAGCGCCTCGGTGGAGCTGACCCCCGGCGCAGCGGCTCCCTGGATCTCCGCGGCGCGGAAGAGGTTGAAGTGGGTCACCGCCTGCGGGGCCGTGCTCCGCGACGGCAGGAGCACCGTGCCCAGGGGCACCATCTGCCCGCCCGAGCTGCGGACGTAGAAGCCAGCCAGGTCTTCCGGGTTGTTCCTGAACTGCGGCTCGGCCTGGAGGTAGACCCGATAGGTCCGGTTGTTGAAGTCGAAGTCGTTGACGTAGGTCGAACCCACCAGCGTCTGGAGGCTGTCGAACACGGCGCTGAGCGGCACGTTCATCGCCTTGGCGCGCTCGCGGTCGACATTGAGCACGAGCTGCGGGTCGTTCACGCTGAAGGTGCTGAACACCGAGCCCGGCGCCAGCCTGGGTTCGCGCTGCGACGCCGCCGAGATGGCGCTCACCGTAGTCGCGAGCTGGGGCAGGTCGCCGGTCTCCGTCTCGAGCTCGAACTGGAAGCCACCGATGCTCCCCACGCCCTGGATGGCGGGCGGGTTGAACGGCAGCACCAGGGCGGACTCGATCTCGGTGAATCGCTTGCGCACCCGAGGGAGGAGCCCGGCGAGGGTGGAGGCGCGCTTCCGCCGCTCGTCCCACGGCTTGAGGTTGACGAACATAATCCCGCGGTTCGGTCCGTTTCCCAGGAAGCTGAACCCGCCGATGGCGAAGACGTCCTGCACCTCGTCGAACTCGTGCAGCGCCTGCTCCGCGCGCTGGATGGTCTCCTTGGTCCACTCCAGGCCGGCGCCGTCGGGACCCTGGATGGCGATGATGAAGTAGCCCTGATCCTCCTCGGGGATGAAGCCGCCCGGCACCAGGCGGAAGGCGAGGTACGTGCCCGCCAGCGCGGCCACCAGCACCCCGACGAAGAGGAAGCGGAAGCGGAGCATCCGGTGGAGCAGCGCCGCGTAACCGGAGGACAGCCATTCCAGCCCGCGGTTCACCGCGGTGAAGAAGCGGCCGTGCCCGTGTGTCTGGCGGAGGAGCAGAGCCGACATCGCCGGGGTCAGCGTGACCGACATGAACAGCGACAGCAGCACGCTGAAGGCGAGGGT
>CAZDSB010000462.1:0-2771 GCA_964507515.1 uncultured Myxococcaceae bacterium | reverse complement strand
AGGTAGACCGGACTCCAGTAGGTTTTCCCGGCTCGCGCCTGCAAGAACTCCGGCGAGCGGGAGAAATCCTGCTGACTCCCGACCACGTCCGGATCGAGGCGAGAGATGCGGAGCTGCTCCCGGCCGGCAAGATCGAGGTGCCTGAGCTCGCTGATGGCGGGAACGTTCCGAAGCACGCGAACGAAGTCCAGCTCGCGCTGCTCGGCCATCGCGGCCCCCAGGCCCTCCCGGAACCCGAGACTGCCCTGCTTCACCTGGCTCGCGTCGGGATCGTCCGACGCGGTCCGGGTCGTCTCCCGCACCTGCTGCTCGATCTCCTTCAGGAACTGCTCGATGCGCGCCGCCGCCGCCACCGCCTTCGCGCGCTCGACCCGGACGATGGCGCGCTGGGTCTCCCGGTAGGAGAAGTACAGCTCGACCAGGCTCGACGCCATCAGCACGCCACCGACCAGCACGAGGAGGACGATGACGTACTTCCGGAACAGCCGGCCGCGCGAGCCGGTGCTCTTCATCGCCGGAAGGCGTTCGCGCGCAGCAAGATCTTCCGCGGCACGGTGAGGCCGAGCTGCTCCGCGGTCTTGAGATTCACCGCCAGGTCGATCTTCTCGGCACCCTCGACCGGCAGGTCCTGAGGTCTGGCCCCTCTCAGGATCTTGGCGACCAAGCCGGCGGCCTGAACGCCCTGCGCGTAGTAGTCGGGCCCGTACGACATCAGCCCGCCATAGCCCACCCAAAGGGCCGTCCCGAAGACGGCGGGGGATCGCAGCGTGCGCTCCTCCTCGATGATGGTGACGGTGAGATCAGGGTTCGAGCCTTCCGGTACGAGCAGCGCGTCGTTGTGCCGGACCTCACGGAGTACGCGCTTCAGCTCGGCGGCGTCGAGCACCCCCTTCGCCACAACCTCCAGCCTCATCCGCTGCGCCGCATCGAGCGCCTTGTTGATCATCGGCACGGTGCCCAGGTCGGCACCGTAGTAGATGAGCCAGATTCGCCGGACATTCGGCGCGAGTGTCCGGAGGACCTCGAGGCGCTTTGCCACGAGCTCGGTCTGAAGACTCGAAACGCCGGTGACGTTGCCACCCGGCCGGGCGAGCGTGCTCACGATGCCCGCGCCCACCGGATCCCCGACCAGGGTGAACACGATGGGCACGGTCTTCGTCGCGCTCTTCGCCGCCTGGGTGGCCGCCTCCTGGCTCGTGAAGAGCAGGTCGACCCCGGACTTAACCAGGTCCTCGGCCGCGGCCGGCATCGTGTCGAGCCTGCCCTCGGTGAAGCGGATGTCGAACGTGACATCGCGACCGTCCTGAAGCCCAAGCTCCCTGAGCCCAGCCTTGAGCCCCTCGACCGTCGGATGGCTCGCGGCATACGCGGCGTTGATGACACCGATCCGGAACGGGCGTCGAGCCGGCTCCGCGTCCGCGGGAGAGAGGACACAGCCGAGCAGAAGTGCGGCGATGACCCACGAGAGGTGCAGCCACTGGCCGCCCGGCGTTCGCGGACGCGTCGTCGCGTTCACGTTCGGCCGCTCATCTGACGTCCCGTCACCCCGCGACGAGCTGGTGGTAGGCCCCCTCCGCGACGTGATCCCACGGCCCCACCAGCGCCTGGAACTTCGAGAAAGACGCGTGCACCTTCCGAGCCATGGGCGTCTTCTCGGACTCCTCCCTGACGACCGCCGCCGCCATCTTCCTCAGATCGCGAAGCACCGGCGCCGGGAACTGGACGATCTCGACCTTGCCCTTGAACTCGGTCCGGAGGCGCTGGAGCGCGATCGCGTTTTTCAGGTGGAAGTCGGTACGGCTGTAGACGCCCACCGCCGCGGTGGCATGGTCGAGCATCCGCCGGAGATCCACCGGGAGGGCCTCGTAGGCCTTCTTGTTGAAGCCGAACTCTTCCACGGTACCCGGCTCGTGCCAGCCGGGATAGTAGCAGTAGCGCGCGGTCTTGTGCAGGCCGAGCTCCATATCGTCATGCGGTCCAACCCACTCCGCCGCGTCTATCACGCCGCGCTCCAGCGCGGCATAGATCTCGCTCGCCGGGGTGAGCACTGTCGTGGCGCCGGCCCTCGTGTAGACCTTTCCGCCGAGGTTCGGAATGCGCATCTTGAGCCCCTTGAAGTCCCCGATCGCGCCTATCTTCTTTCGGAACCACCCCCCCATCTGCGGGGAGTTCGAGAAGACGGGGCGCGGCACGAGGTTGAAGGGGGCGTACGCTTCCTCCATGAGCCTGCGCCCGCCACCCTGGTAGTACCAGGCGGCCATGCCATCGGGGTTCATGCCGAACGGAATGGTGCAGAACCACTCGATTCCGGGCTCCCGATCCTTCCAGTATTGTGCTGTCCCCATGTATGCGTCGATCTTGCCCTGGGACGCCGCCTCGAAGCACTCGAAGGGCTGCATGATCTGTCCGCCCGGGTAGACCTCGATCCGGAATCGCCCGCCGCTCATCTCCTCGACCGCCTTCGCGAGCCGCTGGGCCGCGCCCTGGAGCTGGTCGAGGACCGCGGGATAGGCGGTGGCCAGTCGCCACTGAACCTTCGGCTGCGCGATCACATCAGGGGCGTCGACGATGGCAGCGGCCGCGACCGTCGCCAGGGCACCGCCCGCAGTCACCATGAACCGGCGTCGTTCGCTCGTCACTCCGTCCTCCTCATCCCGCAACGAGCTGATGGTAGGCCCCCTCGGCGACGCGGTCCCACTCGCCCACCAGCGCCTGGAACTTCGCGAACGAGGCGTGCACCTTCCGGGCCATGGGACTCTTCCCGGATTCGT
>CAZDSB010000461.1:0-3778 GCA_964507515.1 uncultured Myxococcaceae bacterium | reverse complement strand
AGGGCCAGGGCCAGCAGGGTCAGGACGTGCGGCGTCCCTCTGCCAAGCACCATGCCTCCGAAATGGATCACGGTGGCGACCGAGAGGAGATTCACCAGCGTGAGGACCACGTCCTCCCAGGCCGCGCGCTCGGCAGCGTGCGCGTAGTGGTGCACCACCGAGCTGGTGGTCCAGAACACGAGCAGCGCGCAGCTCGTCCAGAAGGCGCGCACCACCAGCGGTCCGTTCGTCGCGGCCACGGTGCTTCCCGCGAGCACCGCAAGATCGAGCGCCAGCCCCAATTTCGAGGACGGCGTCGGAGCGAACCGCTGGATACTGATCCCCAAGTTACCCCTCTCGATCGCGAAGCGCGCCACTCCGCATCGCTGAGGAATCCAAGCGACGCGGCGGCAGTCTTCCTCACCGCCTAACCACACACAAAGGGGCATTTGTGCGTCAGGGGGACGAGTTTCGGCACACCCACGGGTCGCTCTGACCCCGTGCTTTCGACCAACTTCGCAGCGGACGTGGCCTCCTCGGTGCGCCGGAGGCCGGTTGCGGGGTTCGGCGGGCCGGTGCTACGCACCGCGCTTCGTCGCGGACGGGCGCGTGGTCCAGGCCAGGGGAAAACTCGCATGAAGGCAGCGCCGATGGCGGTGGCAGTGCTCGCGTGTTGCGCCTGCGCGACGAGCTCCGGCGGCTTCGTCTGGGCCAGCGACTACCAGGATCCGGCCGGACCGATGCAGCCGGGCTACATCATTCAACCCGGGGACGTGCTGCAGATCCGCGTCTTCAACCAGCCCGACATGTCTGCCCGGGCTCGAGTGCGCGATGACGGGAAGATCTCGGTTCCGTTTCTCAACGATGTGGTGGTTGCCGGGCTGGAGCCCGACGTCCTCGCCAAGCAGCTCCAAGGCAAGCTCAAGGAGTTCATCAATGCCCCGGTGGTGACGGTCTCGCTCGAGGAGCCGCGGCCGTTCCAGGTCGCCGTGATCGGTGAGGTCGTCAAGCCCGGGCTCTACCAGGTCCCGGTGGGTGCTGGAGTCCTGCCGGCGCTTGCGGCGGCTGGCGGATTCACGCTCTACGCATCGCGGGATCGGATCTTCGTGGTGCGGAATTCACCGCAGCGCGCCAGGATCCGGTTCACCTACGAACAGCTCACCGAGGCCTCGGGGAAGGTCGCCGCCTTCCGGCTGCGGGCCGGTGACACCGTCGTGGTCGAGTAGGAACGCCGCTCGTGGCCGCGACCTTCGGCCTCCTCGCCGCCCTTCTGCTCCACGCGGAGCCAGCAGAGGTGTCGGACGTCGTGGAGCCGGTGGAGCCGCACCCGGAGTCGGTTCAGTACAATCTCGGCGTTCGGCTCGAGGCGCGCTCCGGTGGAGGCGGCTCGACGGTCGAGGGCGGCTCCACCGGCGAGCTGGAGGTGGACCCCAGGGCGGCCATCCGGCTTCCGTTCCGGAACGCCTCGCTCGCGCTGGCGTACGAGCCACGGATCTTCATCTTCGCCGGTCCGGTCGCCCAGCACGTCTCCTACGTGCACCGAGGCAGGCTCGACCTGGGGGCGCAGCCCGCTCCTCGCTGGACACTCTTCGTCAGGTTCACGGGAGCCTACGGCGAGTATGACTTCAACCCGCTGAGCACGGTGCTGCCCCGGGCCCCGACCACCATCACGCAAGGCGGCCCTTCCGGTCCCACACCCTCGACTCCCACGCCGACCACGCAGATCCCTGGCGTGAGCACCCTGCCCGACGAGCGCCTCGTGAAGGTGGTGGACCTGAATGGCACCGCCGGGGTCACCTACAGCTTCAGCCCCCGGTTCTCCTGGCAGCTCTCGGGTGGATACATGAGGAGTGGAGGCGTCGGTGCCGCCGGGGAGCAGGCTCTGCCCCTCCAGCAGGGCCCCACGGCGTCGACCGGCCCGCGCTTCGTCCTGGGTCCGACCGACGCCTTACAGGTGGCGCTCACCGCGTGGAAGACCGAGTTCAGCAGCGGGCCCCAGGCGACCATCGTGAACCTGACTAGCACCTGGAGCCATGGGTTCAGCCGCACCTGGCAGATGGACCTGGCCGGAGGTGCAGGCGCATTCCATTCGACGACCCCCGATCGTCCGGTGAACAACTCGGTGCTCCCGGTCGCTGGCGCAGCGCTGACCCACCTTTGGCTCCTCCACACGGGGGACATCCTCAACACCCTGCAGATCTACGCCGCTCCGCAACCGGACGCTCTCAACGGCGTGGTCTACGAGCGGCTCAGTGCCGCCCTGATCAACTCCGTGCCAATCACCAGCCTGCTCTGGTTCACGCTCACGGGTGGTGTCTCGGCAACCGTCGGCAATCCGCAACGAGACGCCCGGCTGGAATCGGGTCTCAGCTGGGCGATCGCACCGGCGGTCTCGGTGGCCGGGGGCGTACGGCTGGCCTGGCTTCAGGGCTCGGACCTCCTGGGGTCCTCCGGGTTCGGATGGACCGGATACGTGATCGTAATCCTCAACCCCCTGGGGAGGACCTCGATGTGAGGTGGCCCGATCGCCTCCGGGGAGGCACCTGGGCAATACTGGGGGCGGGAGTCGTGGCGCAGCTCGGGGAGCTGTCGTCTGCCACATTCCTGGGTGAAGTGCGGCCTTCTCGCCGAGCGGCGAGGAGCCACGACTGAGATCAGATCATGCTTCGGCGTCGAAAGGCATTGGTGGTGGAGGACAACCCGGATGCGCGGGCACTGGTCTCCACCTATCTGCAGACGATGGACCTCGACGTCACCGCGGTCGCGGAAGGCCGGTCCGCGATCCGGGCCCTGCAGACCGCTCCCCCGGATCTGGTCTGTCTGGACCTGATGCTTCCCGAGCTCAGTGGGTTCGAGGTCTGCGAGTTCATGCGATCGACGCCCGAGCTCAGAGACGTGCCGATCCTCGTGATGAGCGCACGCGCCAAGCCGATGGACCGGGCCTTCGCCGAGGAAGTTGGCGCGACCGCCTACCTGGTCAAGCCTTTCAAGCGCAACGAGTTCCGCCGGGCGGTGAACGTCTGCATCGCGCGTACGACCGCGACCGAGGGGATCGAGAGCGAGGAACGGTGAGCACTCCGGCCTTCAGCGGCCAGCACGATCCGGACAGCATCCAGCTCGTCGATCTCACCGAGGTCCGGAACTGGCTGACCTTCGCGGCCCACTCGATGAGCAGGCGCTGGCGACTGGGAATCGCGGTCGTGATCGCTGGACTGGGGTTGACGGTGGCAGCCTGGCTGACCCTCCCGCGCACGTACCGGGTGGACGTGCAACTGCTCGCCAAGCGCAACAGCCTCATGCCGGCGCTGGGAAACCCTGGACGGAGGGTGCCTCTCGACGCGGACTCTCCGACGCTCGGAGCCGCCGAGGCCGTGCTGCGACGGGACAACCTGCTCGCGGTGATGAAGCAGACCGATCTGATGAGGCAGTGGGACGCAGATCGTCCGCGCGCCCTGAGGCTCAAGGACCGGGTGATGAACTACCTCGACCCGACCTCGGAAGACGATCGGATCAACGCGATGGTCGGCTTGCTGGAGAAGCGGATCAGCGTGTTCACGGGCGACGCGACGGTGACCATCTCCGTCGAGTGGACGGAGGCCCAGCTCGCCTACCAGCTCGCCGACGCCGCGATGCAGAACTTCCTCGAGCAGCGCCGCGCGGTGGAGGTCTCCACCATCGAGGACACGATCACCATCCTCCAGGGGCACGCCACCACCCTCCGGGAGGCCATCGACGCGGCGATCGACGATCTGAAACGGTCACCCGCTCCCGCGTCCCCCAAGGCGACCGAGGCAACGGC
>CAZDSB010000460.1:0-3631 GCA_964507515.1 uncultured Myxococcaceae bacterium | reverse complement strand
CTGCCACAGCAGCTGCAGAACGTGAAATGACTGGTCTGCATCGAACCGTCTCCTCCGGCCCCGCACTCTTCGGTCACAGGGACGGCCCGCCGGCGCCGGGCATTCACCTCCAACACGGCAGGGCGGGGTGAAGTTGCACCCGCCCTGACCGGCACCGAGGCAAGGCACGACCGTCAGCGATCGAGTCTCAGCGCGGCCGCATGCGCTCCGCGGCATGCGGTTTCGACCCCACACACCCTCGGAATGCGTCCTCGCGTGGGCCAGCTGGGCCTCGACCGGGGTATCACCTTGCCGCTCGTCACAGCAGGCTCTCCAGCGCGCGCCGCTCGACCGCCGCGACTTGATCCTTCACCCAGGCCTCGTCGCGGCCGAGCTCGCGGGCGAGGATCCGGGCAACCACCGGCGCCGACTCGAGCGCCGCGCGCGCATCCAGAACCAGCGCCCGCGTGCGCCTGGAGAGCACGTCCTCCACCGAGCGCGCCATCTCCTGGCGCACCGCCCACGCCACCTCGCACAGGAGGTACGGCAGCCGTGGATGCATCGGCACTGCCAGCTCGGGGTCCTGTTCGGCGAGATCGCGCACCCGGTCCGCGTCGGTCCCGTAGGCGGCGAGCATCTCGCTCGGGGTTCCGGCGCTGGAGTGCTCGACGTGCTCGTCGGGCGGCGCACCGTGCAGTCTCAGCTCTGCCGTCGTCGAGGGGCGCTCCGGCAGGCCGGCGACCCGCGCCGCGTGGTCCACGACGTCTTCGCCCATCCTCCGGTAGGTGGTCCACTTCCCGCCCACGATGGTGACCAGCCCGCTGTCGCTCTCGAAGATGCTGTGGTCGCGGCTGAGCGAGGCGGTGCGGGCCGCTCCCTCGGTCCGGACCAGCGGCCGGAGCCCGACGTAGACGCTCAGCACGTCCTCGGGCGTGGGGTCGCGGCTGAGGTAGCGGGCCGCGTGATCGAGGAGGAACTCGATCTCCTCCTCCAGCGGTCGGGGCTCCACGCTCACCGTCGGGACCGGCGTGTCGGTGGTGCCGACCAGCACCCGCTTGTGCCAGGGCACGGCGAACAGCACCCGCCCGTCGTCGGTCTTCGGAATCATCAGGGCGTGCGCCCCGGGGAGGAACACATCGGGGAGAACGAGGTGAACGCCCTGGGACGGAGCCACCAGCGGGGCGACACCGGGCTCGTCCATCCGCCGCACCTCGTCGGCGAAGACGCCGGTCGCATTGATCACCACGCCGGCCTGGACCTCGTGCTCGCGTCCCGTCTCCTCGTCGCGCACCCGGACCCCGCGAACCTTCCCGCCGCCCTTCGTCAGCGCGACCACGGCGGCATGGTTCACCAGCACCGCCCCGAGATCGTCCGCGGTCAGCGCGAGCGTCACCGCCAGCCGCGCGTCGTCGAACTGCCCGTCGAAGTACCGGATTCCGCCCTTCAACTGGTCCGGCTCGAGCGTCGGGATGCGCTCCAGCACCTGTGCGCGCGAGAGGAGCTGGCTCTTCCCCAGGCGGTGACGCCCCGCCAGCACGTCGTACAGCTTGAGCCCCACGCCGTAGTAGGGACCGGACCACCACGCGTACGCGGGGACGACGAACTCGAGGTCACCCACCAGGTGCGGCGCGTTCCGCCGGAGCCGGCCGCGCTCGAGCAGCGCCTCGCGGACGAGCCCGACGTTCCCCTGCGCCAGGTACCGCACCCCCCCGTGCACCAGCTTGGTGGAGCGGCTGGACGTGCCCTGGGCGAAGTCCCGGGCCTCGAGGAGCACCGTCCGGTAGCCGCGCGCCGCGGCCTCCACCGCCGCGCCGAGACCGGTCGCCCCGCCGCCGATGATGGCGACGTCGAAGGGGTCCGAGAGCCGGTCGATGTTGCGGGCGCGATCCATCAGCTGGAGGTGGACAACGCTAGCAGCGCCAAGGCAAGGTGGCGCCCGTGAGCATCACGCCCTTCTACCCGTTCATTCCCCGGAAGCAGCGCTCGCTGGTGACCAAGGAGCCGGACACGGCCGGCCAGTGGACGCATCTCTTCCCGGACATGATCGGCTACGGCCAGCAGGGGGGCGGCGCCGTCCCGGCGGACTTCCACTGGCGGAGCAATCCGAAGCAGTGGCAGGAGGAGCTCACCGACCAGGAGCTCCGCGCCGACGCGAAGGCCCACCACGCGCTGCCCGAGGTGCTCCTCCCGCTCGCCCTGCCGGAGAAGGCCACCGGCTGAGCCGCCGCCCGGCCGGATTGTTCCAGCTCGCTGAATCGTCCAGGACCCGGTCCGCGCACCGCACTAGGCCGCCGGTCATGGACATCCGACCCTGTCTGGCGGCCGTGCTCGCCCTCGTTCTCGGAGCCGCCTGCGCCCACGGAGGGACCGCACCGGCCGAGGCGGACGCCCAGGCGCTGCGGGACGACCCGGCCAACCAGCGGCTGTGACCGTCACTGCACCAGCATGTACACGCCGATGGCGAGCCCGATGACGACGATCATCCAGCGCACCCTCGCCTCGCCGATGCGCTGGGCAACCCACGCGCCGCCGTAGCCTCCGATCACCGCCCCCGCCGCCACCGGCGCCACCAGCGACCACACGACGTGATGGCCCAGCGCGAAGAAGACCGCGGCGATGCCGTTGATGCACACCGCCGCGAAGTTCTTCAGGCCATTCATCTGGTGGATGTTCGTCAGGCCGATGAGCCCGAGCTCGGCGAGCATCAGAATTCCCATACCGGCGCCGAAGAAGCCCCCGTAGATCGCCACGACGAACTGCCCGGCCGCGAGGGCCCAGAGGTTCAGGTCCTCGAGGCGCGTCTCGCCGCGCCGGGAGCTCCGGCGCTCGCGCCAGCGGCGGAGCGGCTCCTGGGCGACGAACAGCACCGTGGAGCCGAGGATCAACCAGGGCACGAGCGCCCGGAACAGGGCGTCGCCGGCGATGACCACCAGCCAGGCCCCGAGCAGGCCTCCTGCGAGGCTGGCCGCGAGCAGGAACAGGAGCAGCCGTCCGCTGCGCGGCCCCAGCTCCCGCCGGAAGCCCCACCCGGCGGTGAACGAGCCCGGGACCAGCGCCACCGCGTTGGTCGCATTCGCCGCCACCGGCGGGACCCCCGCTGCCAGGAGCACCGGGAAGGTGAGCACGGTGCCGCCACCTGCGAGCGCGTTCATCACGCCCGCGACCACGGACGTCACCAGCAGGAAGACGAGGTAGCCCGGGGAGGTCGTCACGCCTGGGTGCCGTGGCTCAGAGCGGGTTGCGCTGGGCCATGGCGTTGTACGTCGCGTACTTGTAGAGCTCGGAGAGCGTCGGGTAGTTGTAGCAGGTCTCGATGAACAGCTCGGCGGCGGCACCGCAGAGCAGCGCGGTGAGCCCGATGTGCACCAGCTCCGAGGCCTGCTCTCCGATGACGTGCACCCCGAGGAGCTTCATGTCCTCTCGGCGGAAGATGAGCTTCAGGAACCCACCCCCGTCGCCGATGATCTGCCCGCGGGCGTTGGTGGCGTAGGCCGCGCGCCCCACCACGTAGTCCACGTTGGATTTCTTGAGCGACTCCTCGGTCTCCCCCGCCATCGACAGCTCGGGGATGGTGTACAGACCGTAGGGGAGGATCGGCGCGAGACGCTCCTTCGGGTAGAGCGAGAAGGCGTGGGCGATCGCCACCCGCGCC
>CAZDSB010000459.1:0-5248 GCA_964507515.1 uncultured Myxococcaceae bacterium | reverse complement strand
CGGTGGCCCGGAGACTGCAGCGGCGAGTCGGCCGTCCGCGATCGCCCGAGCGGACGGAGCCTGCAGTCCTCTCGTCCCGGGCATTCGCGGGAGCACCGGCATGGAGAGCGGTGAGATCGTCTCTGGCGGGCCGCTGCAGGGCACCGTCGTTCCACGACGCCGGTTCGGCATGCGGACGGTCCTGGACTGGATCGCCCGGTGGTTCCCGCCGAACGCGGCCCGTGAAACGGTGACGACCACCCTTCGCCTCGAGTTCCCGCGAGACCAGACCTGGCGAACGCTCCGCTTCTACGAGGAGATCCCCACCCGGCCCTCTGCCCTTCTCCGGTTCCTCCTGCCCACCCCGGTTCGATCGGAAGGCCAGAAGCTCCAGCCAGGAGGGGTGGTTCGCTGCATCTACGAAGGCGGACACCTCATCAAGCGAACCACGCTGGCCGACCCGCCCGGCCTCCTTCGCTTCGAGGTGCTGGAGCAGGACCTGGGAATCGAGCACTGCATCTCGCTCACCGAGGGCTCCTACGAGCTCCGGGACCAAGGGACCGGCTGCGAGGTTCTGCTCACCACCGAGTACAGGGGACATCTGCGTCCGCGCTTCCTGTGGCGTCCCGTGGAGCGTGCACTCGCCCACGCGGTACACCTGCACATCCTCCGGGGCATGCGGGATTAGACTTCCGCCGCCATGCCCATCCTTCCTCCGCCATGGCTGGTTCGCTGCGCCATCGCGCTGGTGTGGCTGTACGAGGGCCTGTGGTGCAAGCTCCTGGGGCGGATGCCGTCGCAGCAGCAGGTGGTCGAGGCGGTCCCATTCCTGGGGCCGACGGCCGCGCCGCACTTCGTGAGGTTTCTCGGCCTGGTCGAGTGCGGGCTCGCGGTCTGGGTGCTCTCCGGCTGGGAGCCGGTCTGGGCGGCGGCCGCGCAGACGGCGCTGCTGCTGACCATGAACGCCAATGGGCTCATCTTCGCCCGACGCCTCATCCACGACCCTGCCGGCATGGTGGTGAAGAATGCCGCGTTCGTCGTCCTGATGTGGGTCGCCGCGGCGCAGGGACGTCGCTGAGCGCCGATTCGCATGCGGGGGGCACCCCCTGGACCGCGGGACGGTTCGACCGGAGTGGCGGACCCCGCCGGGTCCTGTTCGGGCACATGTACGAGGACACGGCCATCGAGCTCGGCGTGTTTCCACCCGGGTCGAGGGTGTTCTGCATCGCGTCTGCGGGCGACATGGCCCTGGAGCTCGGCCGCAGCAACCAGGTCACGGCCGTGGACATCAACCCGGTCCAGCTGGCGTACGCCCGTGGGCGGCTGGACGGGGCTCCGGCCGACAGAGGGACCGCGGAGCGGCTCCTCGACCTCGGGAGAGGCTTGCTCCCGCTCGCGGGCTGGAGGCGTCCGCTGCTCGAAGCGTTTCTGTCGCTGGAGAATCCCGCCGAGCAGCTCGAGTTCTGGCGACGGAACCTCGACACCCGCCGGTTCCGCGCCGGGGTCGATCTGCTCCTCTCCTTCACCGCGCTGCGCGGGGCCTATGCCGCGGCCTTCCTCGAGGTGCTCCCTCCTCGCTTCGGCCGGGTGATCCGGTCCCGGATGGAGCGGTGCTTCGGACGCCACCCGAACGCCGGCAATCCCTTCGCCCGAGCCCTCCTCCTCGGCGAGTTTCCCGGACCGGTGCGGGTGCAGCGGAGCGACGTGATCCTGGCCTGCGCCGATGCTGCCGACTTCCTGGAGCAGTGCCAGCCCGGAAGCTTCGACGCGTTCACCCTCTCCAACATCCTGGACGGCGCGACGGAGAGCTATCGGCGGCGCCTCATGGCCGCCGTCGAGCGTGCGGCGACTCCGCGTGCGGTGGTCGTGCTCCGGAGCTTCGGCGAGCCGACGCCGGAGGTGACGATGAACGTCGCCGGAAACGACCGGTCGATGCTCTGGGGCGTCGTCGAGGTCCGGGTGCTGGCCTAGGCACCTCCCCTGCGCAGCAGCTCGCTCAGCTCGCGGCGGCGGAGCGGGCCAGCAATCCCAGGCGGACGTGCTCCTCGCGCTCGCGCTCGTCCAGCGCCGCCCTCACCTGGCTGGCCTGGCGCCGCAGCCCGGGGGCGACGCGCCGCTCGAGCCGGTTCACCTGCCGCGTCGTCTGGGCCAGTGCCGTCCCCAGCCGCCGCAGTAGCATCTCCCGGGGCGCCGCGCGAACCAGGAGGTCCATGAGCCGTTCGAAGGCCTCGGCGGCCTCTACCGCGGCCGGGGCGGTGCCCGGGATGAGACCGCGGGCGGCCAGCGTGCGAACGATGGGACCGACGGACTCCAGATCCGCCACCGGAACCCCCCACACGACCCGTCCGGTGACTCGCACCCCCAGCTCGCGCGAGGGCCAGGAGAGTCCGCTCAGCGCGCCTGCACCCTCCGCGGCGAGCGCATCGAGGTACATCGGCCATGCCGCGCGGGCCTCGGCGTCGATCTGCTCGCGGGTATCCAGCGCGGCCCGGGCGAGCGAGAACAGCTCGGCCACCAGCGCCTCGCGCTTCCTCCGGAGCAGGGAGGTGCCCCGTTCCAGGCGCTCGAGACGGCGCTGCGCCCGGAGCAAGCCGAGGCGGGTGGGCGGCAGGCGAGGCTCGCTCACCGTCTTCCCTCCTTGCCGAACCGCCGCTCCCAGGTCGCCTCGCGGATCCGCAGCAGGTCCTCGCGCGGAAACCCCTCCATGAGGGACCAGCCGGCATCCAGCGTCTCGACCAGCGTGCGACGGGCGCGGCCCTGCCCCACCAGCGTCTGCTCGAAGCGATCCACGAACGCCAGGGCACGCCGATCGCCCGGCAGCAGTCCACTCTCCCCGACGATCGTGGCCATGAGCCGCGCCTCGGTCCCGCGCGCGTACAGCGCGTAGAGCTGGTCCGCCCACTCGCGATGCTCGGGGACGCTACGGCCCTCGCCGATGCCGGCGTTCATCAGGCGCGAGAGAGACGGCAGCACGTCGATCGGAGGGAAGACTCCCCGCCGGTGAAGATCCCGTCCAAGGACCACCTGCCCTTCGGTGATGTAGCCAGTGAGGTCCGGGATCGGATGGGTGAGGTCGTCGTCCGGCATGGTCAGCACGGGGAGCTGGGTGACCGAGCCGTTCCGTCCCCGGACGAGACCCGCGCGCTCGAACATGGAGGCGAGGTCCGTGTACATGTAGCCGGGATAGCCGCGGCGCCCCGGGATCTCCTGGCGTGCGGTGGCCAGCTCGCGCAGCGCCTCGCAGTAACTGGTCACGTCCGCCATCACCACCAGGACATGAAGTCCGTGCTCGAAGGCGAGGTGCTCTGCCTCGGCAAGCGCCACCCTCGGCGCCAGCAGCCGCTCGATGGTCGGATCGCGCGCCTCGTTCAGGAAGATCACGCTCCGCTCCAGCGCGCCGCTCGACTCGAAGCGTTCGAGGAACTCGGAGGCCTCGCGCGAGGTGATCCCGATCCCGACGAACACCACCGCGAACGGCTCTCCCTTCGGAGCCCGCGCCCACTCCACGATGCGCGCGGCCAGCTCCAGGGCCGGGAGACCGGGACCGGAGAAGATGGGCAGCTTCTGTCCGCGGACCAGGGTGTTCATCCCGTCGATGGCCGAGACACCGGTCTCGATGAGCTCCCTGGGAGGAAGCCGCGCCGCGGGGTTCAGCGGTGCACCTCCCAGCGGGATGACCGCCTCCCCCACCGGGGGTGGTAGCCCGTCCAGCGGCGCGCCGAGCCCGCTGAAGACCCGGCCCATCAGCTCGCGGCCCACCACGGCACGGGCCACGTCGCCGGTGAAGTCGAGCCGCGCCTGGCCCGGCACCAGACCCAGCCCCTCCTCCAGCAGCTGGAGCACCGTGTGCCGCTCCCCGGCGTCGATGACCTGGGCATGCCAGCGGCGACCATCCAGCGCGATCTCCACCTGCTCGCCGAGGGCCACCCGCCGCACGTGCTCCACGAAGACCAGCGGCCCCCGGACTCCGGCGGCACCTGCGACGCGACGGGGGAGCGCGGTCATTGCCGGGCCTCGGGGGCCGAGAGCCGCTTCAGCGCTGCTCCGGCCTCGGCGGCGAGCGCCGGGACCTGCTCCGGGGGCCCATCGCGCAGCGACACGAGCGCCCTGCGGAGAGGCCCGAGATCGAGCTCGGAGAGCACGGAGCCGGCCTGGAGCCGCCGGGTCACCTGCTCCGCGGCTCCGCAGGCCAGGAACGCGAGCTGGAAGGTCTTCTCTGGCGACGAGCGGGCGTCGTGCGGGTGATAGGCGCTCTGGCCGAGCACGACCTCCCGGAGCAGCTGGGCCACGACGAGCACCAGCCGGTCCGAGTCCTGGAGCGCCTCGGGACCGATGAGCCCGGCGATCTCCCGGAGCTCGCGGTCGCGCTGCAGCAGCTCCAGCGTCCGGGCGCGCACCGTCGCCCAGCGCGGGTCGACCGACGCCGCGAACCACGGAGCGGTCTGATCGACGAGGAGGCTGTAGCTCGTGGACCAGTCCACCGCGGGAAACTGGCGCTGGTGGGCCAGCTCGGCGTCGAGCGCCCAGAGCGTACCGGCCACCCGGAGCGTGGCCTGGCTCACCGGCTCGGAGAGATCTCCGCCCGGGGGAGACACGGCGCTGATCAGCGTCAGTGCTCCCTCGCGCTCCGGCCGGCCCAGCGCACGCACCCGACCGGCGCGCTCGTAGAACTTGGCCATCCGGCTCGCCAGGTAGGTGGGGTAGCCCTCTTCCCCGGGCATCTCTTGCAGCCGGGCCCCGACCTCCCGCAGCGCCTCCGCCCAGCGGGAGAGGCTGTCGGCCATGAGCGCGACGCGCAGCCCGAGGTCGCGGAAGTACTCGGCGATGGTGATCCCCAGGTACACCGACGCCTCGCGGGCGGCGACCGGCATGTTGGAGGTGTTCACCACCATCACCGTACGGTCCATGATCGACCGCCCGGTCCGTGGATCCGCGAGCTTCGGGAACTCGGCGAGCACCTCGGCCATCTCGTTCCCACGCTCTCCGCAGCCGACGTACACCACGACGTCGGCCTCACCGTGCTTGGCGAGGGACTGCTCGATGACCGTCTTCCCGGTGCCGAAGCCTCCGGGAACGGCGACCGTCCCGCCCTCCGCCACGGGAAAGAGCAGGTCCAAAACACGCTGGCCGGTGAGAAACGGTCGAGCGAGCGGCAACCGGCGCTCGACTGGACGGGGCCGCCGGACCGGCCAGCGATGGGACATCCGGAGCGTGGTGCCGTCCTCCAGCGCCCCCACTGCCTCGTCCACGGTGACCTCGCCGCCGGACA
>CAZDSB010000458.1:0-11803 GCA_964507515.1 uncultured Myxococcaceae bacterium | reverse complement strand
CCCTGGACGGTGATGCCGTTGAACTTGAACGAATCGACGACACCCTGACCGTTCGGCGCATTGACCGCGGAGAAGCCAGGGTCGAGCCACAGGTACTTGAGGTCGGCGCCAACGAGGAACTGGCCGAGGTAGAACTCGACGCCCGCTCCGGCGACCCCCGCGAAGCCAGCCTTCGTCTGGTCCGCGCCGCCGATTCCGCTCACCGAGCTGATGCCGACGCCCGCGCCGCCCTCGCCATAGGGAGCCATGAACCCTCCGATGGGGAGACGAACCTTCGCCGTCAGCAGGACAGGCCAGGTCTTGAAGCTGAAGTCGTTGTTCCCGGTGGTCAGGTAACCGGCGCTCAGCTGGAGGCCGAACCAGTCCCAGTAGTGGCCGATGGCGCCGTCGACCTCGTACTTGGTTGGCCAGCCTTGCTTGAACGTGTTCCCCACGGCGTCCAGACCGTTGGTCTCGCCCGGGAAGTACGGTCCGAACTTCACGGCGAAGTAGGAATCGTGCGGCGGTGACTGTGCGGCGGCGAGAGACGGGACGAGCAGCGTCATGCCGATCGCGACCGTCCCCAGAACGCCAATGACTGACTTCGAGTTCATCGATGACCCCTTCAAATGAGTTTCGGCCGGGGCCTCGGCTTTGCGCAGGGCCCCCCGATCCGCAAGGGAAACCATCGTCGGTGCGACCGGCAACTTCGGTCGTCCCGGGAACGTCATCCGTCGTTCGGCTGTCGAGCAGAGACGCGGGAACATTCAAGTGAGGGAACGCCCCGCCCGCCGGCGCGTGAACGGCTCGCGATCGAGGCAACGCGCGCGCTGAGTCGGCCGTCGCGCGTACCGGGAGATCCTGTTCCCGTGAACACACGACGTGCGCATCGTTGACTCACGCGTCAACACCGGGGAGAGGTGCCCCGCCGCGGCGCCCCGCGGTCCAGGCAGCCGAGACGGGGTGCCCGAGACGGGGTGCCTGGCACCTCGACGCCGATACCTCGACGGCGCGCGCCCGGCCGAGCACGTCCGGATGCCGATGGTGCGACCGCACGAGCCGTGCCCACGGTGGCCGTCGGGCGTCCCCGCGTCGCTCGGCCGGTGGACGGACGTGTTCGCCTGCGGCGCCGCCCTCGCGCTCGCCGGGCTGGGTCCGGCTCGCCTGGGGTGCCTTCGGACGGTTGCGGGGGCGCACGGCCGTTACACTGTCCGGCTCCCATGGCCGACCCGCTCGCCCACTTCCAGCCCGCGGTCCGTGACTGGTTCCGAGCCTCGTTCGCGGGACCGACGCCTCCGCAGGCGCTCGGCTGGCCGGTCATCGCCCGCGGCGACTCGGCCCTTCTGCTGGCGCCCACCGGCAGCGGGAAGACGCTGGCGGCCTTCCTCGCCTGCATCGACCGGCTGATGTTCGCTCCGCCGCCGCCGCGCGAGCGCAGGTGCCGGCTGGTCTACGTCTCCCCGCTGAAGGCGCTGGCGGTGGACGTGGAACGCAACCTCCGCGCGCCGATCATCGGAGTGGCGAACATCGCCGCTGCGCGCGGCGATGCGCATGCCCTGCCCACGGTGGCGGTCCGCACCGGAGACACGGCGGCGCGCGAGCGGGCCCGCTTCCAGCGCGAACCGGCGGACATCCTGATCACGACGCCGGAGTCGCTCTACCTCCTCCTCACCTCGAACGCGCGCGAGGCGCTCCGGAGCGTGGAGACGGTCATCGTGGACGAGATCCACGCGCTCGTGCCCACCAAGCGCGGGGCGCACCTGGCGCTCTCCCTCGAGCGGCTGGAGCACCTCGCCGGCAGGCGGCTCCAGCGCATTGGGCTGTCGGCGACACAGCGCCCGCTCGACGAGGTCGCCCGGTTCCTGGGCGGCGCCACCGCCGAGACCGGGCCACGGAGCGCGGTGCCGTCGCCGGAGGGGAATGCCGCGGTCGTTCAGGCTCCAGGCGTCGCCGGAACCGCGGCCTCCGCCGCGGCCGCACACCCGGAGCATGCCAGGGACACGGCCTCGCTCCCGGACGCGCCGTGGACGGCCTCCGCGCGCCTCGAGCAGGACGACGCAGCGGCGGTTTCCCCGGGCACCAGCAGGACGGCCGGTGAAGAGCTACGGACGGAGTTTGCCGGCGGCATGCTCGCTCCCGTATGGCGGCCGGTCACCATCGTGGATGCCGGCTCCCGGCGCACGCTCGAGCTGCGCATCGAGGTGCCGGTGGAGGACATGGCCCGCATCGGCGAGCCCATCGAGATTCCTTCCGGGCCCGCGGCGCAGGGGCCGGTCCGCAGCTCGATCTGGACCGCCATTCATCCGCGGCTGGTGGACCTGGTGCGCGAGCACCGCACGACGCTCATCTTCGTCAACAGCCGGCGCATCGCCGAGCGCCTCGCGGCGGCGCTGAACGAGCTCGCCGGCGAGCCGCTCGCACGCGCGCACCATGGCTCACTGGCCCGCGCGCAGCGGAGCGAGATCGAGGATGCGCTCAAGGCGGGCCGGCTCCGCTCGCTGGTGGCGACCTCCTCGCTCGAGCTGGGCATCGACATGGGCGCCGTGGATCTCGTCATCCAGATCGAGGCGCCACCTTCCGTGGCGAGCGGAATGCAGCGGATCGGCCGCGCCGGCCACCGGATCGATGCGCCGAGCACCGGCGTCATCTTTCCCAAGTACCGCGGCGACCTCGTGGCGTGCGCCGCCCTGACCCAGGCGATGACGGAGGGAAGGGTAGAGGCGACCCGCCATCCCCGAAATCCTCTCGACGTGCTCGCCCAGCAGATCGTGGCGATGAGCTCGGTAGAGCCGTGGGGCGTGGATGCGCTCTACGCCGCCGTCCGGCAGGCTGCCCCGTTCGCCGAGCTGAGCCGGACCGTGTTCGACAACGTTCTCGATCTCCTCTCCGGTCGCTTCGCCTCCGGTGACTTCGCCGAGCTCCGTCCTCGTGTCACCTGGGACCGGGTGGCCAACACGGTCATCGCCCGGGAGGGCGCCAAGCGGATTGCCATCGTCAACGGGGGCACCATCCCCGACCGCGGCCTGTACGGCGTCTTCCTCTCGGGCGGAGAGAAGACGCACGCCCGGGTGGGCGAGCTGGACGAGGAGATGGTGTTCGAGAGCAAGGTGGGCGAGGTCTTCCTCCTCGGCGCCTCATCGTGGCGCATCGAGGAGATCACCCACGACCGGGTGCTGGTGTCCCCGGCTCCGGGCCAACCGGGAAAGATGCCGTTCTGGAAGGGCGATGCCCCCGCTCGCCCGCTGGAGACGGGCCAGCTCATTGGCCGGCTGATGCGGGAGCTGCGCGAGGTCCCGCGCGCGGCGGCCGTCTCGCGACTGGTCCGGGAGCACCAGCTCGAGGGGCAGGCCGCGGAGAACCTCCTCCAGTACCTCGAGGACCAGGCGCGAGCGACCGGCGACGTTCCCGACGACCGGACGCTGCTGGTGGAGCGCACCCGCGACGAGCTGGGCGACTGGCGCGTCTGCATCCTCTCGCCGCTGGGTGGCCGGGTGCACGCGCCCTGGGCGATGGCGCTGACCGCCCGGGTCCATGATCAGCTCGGCCTGGACGTCGAGACGATGTGGACCAACGACGGCATCGTGGTCCGTTTCCCGGACACCGATACCCCGCCAGACGTGGAGGCGCTGCTCCCCTCGCCGGAGGAGGTGGAGTCGCTGGTCGTGCGGCAGCTCGGCTCGACCGCGCTCTTCGCTGCCAAGTTTCGCGAGAATGCGTCGCGGGCGTTGCTGCTGCCGCGGCGGCGGCCCGGGGCGCGGACCCCGCTCTGGCAGCAGCGGAAGCGCGCGGCGGATCTGCTCGCGGTCGCGGCGCAGTTCCCCAGCTTCCCGCTGCTGCTCGAGACCTACCGCGAGTGCCTTCGAGACGTGTTCGACATGCCGGCCCTGGTGGCGACCCTGCAGGCGGTGCGCGACCGGTCGACGCGGGTCTCCACGGTGGACACGGCGACTCCCTCGCCGTTCGCTTCCTCACTGCTGTTCGCCTTCGTCGCCAACTACATCTACGACGGGGATGCCCCGCTGGCGGAGCGCCGCGCGCAGGCGCTCTCCATCGACCAGGCGCAGCTGCGCGAGCTGCTCGGAGACGCTGAGCTTCGCGAGCTCCTGGACGCGGATGTCCTCGCCGCGGTGGAGGCCGAGCTGCAGCAGCTCGAGCCGCGCTTCCGCGCCCGGGGAACGGATGGCATCCATGACCTCCTGCTCCGGGTGGGCGATCTGACCCGGGAAGAGCTTCGTGCCCGCTGCACGGGGGGGCTGGTCGCCTCCGGAATCGACGACCTGGTGCAGGCCCGGCGAGCGGTGCTCCTTCCCGTCGCCGGGACGCAGCGCTTCGTGGCGGCGGAGGACGCGGCGCGGTACCGCGATGCGCTCGGTGTCCCACTCCCGGCGGGCTTGCCCGAGGCCCTCCTGGTCGCGGGGCGCGATCCTCTGGGAGACCTCGTCTCCCGGCATGCGCGGACGCACGCCCCGTTCACCACCGAGGAGGTCGCCGCACGCTTTGGCCTGCCGGTGGCGCGGGTCGAGCCGGTGCTCGAAGCGCTCGTCCGGCGCGGGCGGCTGGTCGAGGGAGCGTTCCGTCCGGGTGGCACCCGGCGCGAGTGGTGCGACGTGGACATTCTCGCCGTCGTCCGGCGGCGGTCGCTGGCGAGGGCCCGGCATGCGGTCGAGCCAGTGGAGCCGCGGGTGCTCGGTCGATTCCTGGCGCACTGGCACGGTATCGCCCGCCCGCGCCCGGGGCTGGATGCAGTCCTGGACGTGGTCGAGCGGCTGCAGGGGTACGCGCTGCCGGCCTCCGTGCTGGAGAGGGAGATCCTCCCTGCGCGCGTCGAACGCTACGCCCCCGGGGACCTGGATACGCTCATTGCTGCTGGAGAGGTCGTCTGGGTGGGCGTCGAGCCCATCGGCGAGCGCGACGGCCGCATCGCCTTGTACCTCACGGACCACCTGCCCCGGCTGCTGCGCCTACCCGGCCCCCGGCTCGACGTGGAGCCGCTCACCGAGCGCGCCCAGGCGGTGCTCGAGGTGCTGCGGACGAAGGGCGCGAGCTTCTTCTCGCCGCTGCACGAGGCGGCAGGCGACGGCTTCCCCCGGGAGACGCTGGAGGCCCTCTGGGACCTGGTGTGGAAGGGCCTGGTGACCAACGACACGTTCCGGGTGCTCCGGGCCTACACGGCCCCGGCGGTGGAGCGCGGCTCGCGGCGCATCGGGAACGGAGGCCACGTGTTCCGGAGCCGGCGCACCCTGCCTCCGTCCGCCGAGGGCCGGTGGTCCCTCGTGGAGGAGCGCACCGCGGCCGCCCTGCAAGGAACGGCGTGGGCCGCCGCCACGGCTCAGCAGCTCCTGTCGCGGCATGGCCTGGTCACCCGCGAGGTGGCGCAGGCCGAGGGGCTCCCCGGCGGGTTCTCGTCGCTGTACCCGGTGTTCCGGTCCCTCGAGGACGGCGGTCGAGTGCGCCGGGGCTACTTCGTCTCGGGCGTGGGCGCGGCGCAGTTCGCGCTTCCGCCCGTGCTGGACCTGCTCCGCTCCCTTCGCGAGCTGCCCGAGGAGCCCGAGGTGACGGTGCTCGCCGCCACCGACCCGGCGAACCCGTACGGCACCCTCCTCCGCTGGCCGCCGCTAGACGGCGTGCCCGCGCGGGGCCCATCGCGGTCCGCGGGCTCGCAGGTCATCCTGGTGGACGGCGCGCTTGCGGCATTCCTGGGACGCGGAGGACGCCAGGCCTGGGTGTGGCTTCCGGAGGCGGAGCCGGACCGCGGGCGGGTGGCCCGGGCGGTCGCGACTGCGCTGGGGACGGTTGCGGCGCGCGGGCTGGTGGACCGGCGCGGAGGGATGCTCCTCGAGGAGGTGAACGGCTTGCCGGCCGTGGAGAGTCCGCTCGCGCTCTACCTCTCCGGCGCTGGCTTCGCGCCCTCGTCGCTCGGCTTCCATCTGCGCCGCGCCACGGTCGCCCGTCCCGTTCCGCATGCCTGAGGGCGACACCATCTTCCGGGCCGCGCGCACGCTGCACCGCGCTCTGGCCGGTAAGCAGGTGGTCCGGTTCGAGACGGGGCTGGCCCAGCTGGCGCGGGTTGACGACGATGCCCCGATCGCCGGGAGGACCGTGACCGGCGTGCGCAGCGTCGGGAAGCACCTGCTCGTCGAGCTTTCCGGTGACCTGGTCCTCCGCACGCACATGCGGATGGCGGGGAGCTGGCACATCTACCGCCCCGGCGAGCGGTGGCAGCGTCCGCGGGCGTCGATGCGGGTGCTGCTGGAGACGGCGGACTTCCAGGCGGTGGCGTTCGACGTGCCGGTGGCCGAGTTCCGCACCGCGCGCGAGCTGGCCCGTGATCCGGCGCTCGCGTCGCTGGGTCCGGACGTACTCGACGCGGGGTTCGACGAAGAGGAGGCGGTGCGGCGCCTCCGGGAACGGGCCACGCTGGCGATCGGTGACGCGCTCCTGGACCAGAGAGCGCTGTCCGGCATCGGCAACGTGTTCAAGGCCGAGGTGTGCTTCGTCCAGCGGGTGAACCCCTTCACTCCGGTGTCCGCCCTCGGCGAGGTGACGCTGCTCGGGCTGGTCCGGACGGCGCGCCGGTTCCTGCGGATGAACGTGCTCGAGTCGAGCGGCGCAGGGATGGTGACGTACACCGGGCTCCGGCGGACGACGCGCCGGGGTGATCCATCCGCGCGCCTCTGGGTCTACGGCAGGGCAGGTGAGCCCTGCCGGCGGTGCGGCGAGCCCATCGTCATCGAGCGTCGCGGCCCGCACGCACGACCCACGTATTTCTGTCCAGGATGCCAGGTGTGATCTTCGAGGTGCTGATCTTCGAGGTGCATCTTCGAGGTGCCTGGCACCTCGTTGGCGTGATTCGTGCTCACTCCTCTGGCGTCACAGGGGGGAGTTCAGTTGGGGCGACCACTCCGCATGTACGAGGCGGAAATTCCGTACTTTTTGACGATCCGTTGTTTGCAGGGGCGTCTGTTCCTCCGTCCGTCGGAACGGACGAACGAAGTCATCGGCGGGGTGCTCGCCCGGGCGGTGCGACTCGCGGGAGTCGAGCTCTTCGCCTTCGTGTTTGCCTCGAACCACCTTCATCTCCTCGTTCGGGCACCGCGCCGCAACGTCTCCCAGTTCATGCAGCACTTGTTGACGAACCTCTCGAAAAAGGTCGGTGCCATCGTCGGGTGGCGTGGCGCGTTCTGGGAGCGGCGATACTCCGCAGAGCCCGTGCTCGATGACGAAGCGCTGCTCGGGCGGATTCGATACATCCTCTCCCACGGCGTGAAGGAGGGATACGTCGCGACGTGTCGCGACTGGCCCGGCCTCAGCTCTCTCTCGATGATGCTGGAGGATGTGCCGCGTCGATACCGATGGTTCCACTGGTCCGATCGCTGGAGGGAGCGGAAGGGAGGCAAACCCTGCGAACGCTTCGACGAGCGCTGCTCGCGCAGCGAAGAGCTGGTCCTCACCCAGGTTGCCCACCCGGCGCTCCATGACATGAGCGCTCGTCGAAGGACGCTCGAGACAATGGTGCCTGCTATCGAGGAGCATGGCGCAGCTCTTCACAAGCGCTTCCGAGGGCGGGATTGGGTCCTCGCTCAGCGCCCTCAGTTTCGTCCTCAGCGTCCTGCTCGCTCTCCTCGGCCGCTTTGCCACACGTCGTCGAGGATCCTGTTCGACGAGTACCGCGAGAAGGTTCGGGTCTACACCACGCTTTTCAGAGCCGCCTCGCCGAGGTGGCGCTCGGGAGATTTCGCCGCCCCGTTCCCACCGGGCGCGAATCGACCCATGGTCGTCATCGCAGGCTGACGAGCCGAAGGAGCACCTGAGCGTGGTGTTCCGGCCTAGCTGGGCGACCGTAGAACCTTGCCGCTCGAGCGGGGCAGGGCCGGCCGATGGGCTCAACTTTCTCGTCCAGACGCCCGCGCGCCCCGAACCCACAGGCTAGATCGCGCGTCACTCGCCTCATCATCAACCCTCTAATGCGAGGTGCCTGGCACCTCGCGACCTGCACCTCGCGACCTCACGGGGGGGTCTTCACCAGCGGGAGCTCGATCAGGCTCGCCTGCCCCGGCGCGTGGAACACGCGCTGGGTCGCCTTCCGGTAATCGGCCGGCTTCGCCCAGAAGATGTTCTCGACGTACGTCTGGGGATTCCTGTCGTACAGCGGGAACCAGCTGGACTGCACCTGCACCATCAGCCGGTGCCTGGGCAGGAACACGTGATTCACCGTCGGCAGCTCCCAGCGGTAAGGAAGGGCCTTCCCCGCCGGGATAGGCACCGGCCGGTCCGCCCGCTCCCGGTACCGTCCGCGAAAGATGTCCGCCGAGATCATCAGCTGGTAGCCGCCGAGCTCGGGCTGCTCCGACACCTCGTCGGGGTAGACGTCGATCAGCTTCACCACCCAGTCCGCGTCCGTCCCGCTCGTCGACGCCACCAGGTTCACCACCGGAAATCCCGAGACCTTCAGCGGCGAGCGCAGCGGTTCCGTGACGAAGGTCACCACGTCCGTCCGCCCCGACGCCTCGCGCTGGTCGGTCACCAGCCACGGCCTCCAGTGGTCCGGGTCGCCGCGAACCGGCCGCGCACGGTACGGCACCGGCCGCTCCGGGTCCGACACCCACTGGTCGAACGCCGCGTCCGACTTCCCCGGCGCGCTGAACGACGCACGGTGCCCCGCCCCGAGGTAGAGCGGCGTCGGCTCGATCTTGCAGCCCCGGTCGCAACCTGCGGGCCAGGCCGGCAGCCGGCGCCAGACGTTGGTCCCCGACTCGAATGCGGTCACCGGCGCCACGTTCGACGCCGGGGACCCGTCCTTCAGGTACTGGTCCAGGAACGGCCGGAGCACCTCCTGCCGGAACCAGCGCGCCGTGTCCGAGCGGAATCGGATCGGCCCCAGCGCGGAGCCCTCCCGGATCTGCTGGCCGTGGAACCACGGCCCGATCACCAGGAACACCCGGTCGTTCGCAGCGTCCTGCTTCTCCAGCGCCCGGTAGACCGCCGGCGCGCCGTAGATGTCCTCCTGGTCCCAGAGCCCGTGCACCACCATCACCGGAACCTTGAGCGGCCGTCCGGCGAGGACCCTGTCCATCGCCTGGTCCTGCCAGAACGCGTCGAACGCCGGGTGCTCGAGCAGCTTTCGCCAGAAACCGAGCTGCTCCATCCCGCGCCGCTGGCCGATCTCCCCGGCCGACCCCGGCAGGTAGGCGTCGTAGTCGTCGTAGTGCGACGCGGGCCACTTCTCCTCGGACTTCCGGTCCGCCTCCTGCTCGTAGATGTAGGGCAACGACGCCGCGAGCCGGAACGCCCCGTGGTGAAACCAGTCGTCGCCCGTCCATCCGTCCACCATCGGGTTCATCGGCACCGCCACCTTGAGCGCGGGGTGCGGGTCGATCAGCGCCATCAGCGGCGTGAACCCGTCGTAGGAGATGCCGAGGATCCCCACCCGTCCGTTCGACTCGGGGACGTTCTTCACCAGCCAGTCGATGGTGTCCCAGGTGTCGGTGGCGTGGTCGACGTCGGTCGGGTTCCACTTTCCCCGCAGCGGCCGGTTCATCACGTAGTCGCCGTCCGAGCCGTGCTTGCCGCGGACGTCCTGCACCACCCGGATGTACCCCCCCTCGACGATGACGTCGGTCGCGTTGTCGTACCCCTCCAGCAGCGGCCCCAGGTGGACGGACGGCTCGTGCTTCGTGAGCTTGTCCGCGTCGTACGGCGTCCGGGTGAGGAGCATGGGCGCGCCCTTTGCGCCCTTCGGGACGAGGATCACCGTGAACAGCTTCGCCCCGTCCCGCATCGGGATTCTCACCTCGCGCCGCTCGTGATCCCAGTCCGCGGAGCCGGGCGTGAAGTTCGCCGGCATCTCGGAGAGCGGCGACACCGGCTTCTTGGGCTCGGAGGGGTCGGCGGCGAGCAACATCAAGATTAGCTGGAGAGTCATCGCGTCCCTCCCGGACGAGGACCCGTGGAGCTCAGCGGTGCGCGGTGGGCGGCTCGAAGAGCGCCTTGCGCTTGGAGGCGATCGCCACGCTCATCGAGGCATGGAACTGGGCCGGAGGAAGCTCGTTCACCAGCTTCTCCGCCCGCGCCAGCGTGACCCGCGCTGCGTGCGAATCCCCCACCCGCGCCTCGGCCTCGGCCTGCACCAGCAGGACCCGCAGCGTCCGCGGCCCGTAGACCAGCGCGGAGGCCCGCCGCGCCTGCTCCAGCGCCTTCCATGGCTCGCGCATGGCCAGGAACGCCACCGCCAGGCGGGACGGAGGGTTGTAGTCGTCGGGGAAGTCGCGAGCGCTCTTCTCCAGCATGGGGATGGCCCGCTCCGGCTCGCCGAGGGCCAGGTAGGCAGAGAGCCGCGGCGAGTCGAACACCGCTCGGGCCTCGGCCGTGCCGGCCCGCCTCGCCTCCTCCTCGAGGAACGCCGTCCACCGGAGCGCCGTCGCCCGTGCGCCGGCGAGGTCACCCCGTGCGCGCCGCGCCCCCTCCTCGGTCTCGAAGAGGCTGGAGCGGTCGTCCGCCATCAGTACCACCGACGGGTCACGGGCCAGGCTCGCCACCCGGCTCTCGAGGGCCCCCAGGGTCGCGCCCCGCCGCGCATCGGCCTCGTCCAGGTCCAGCGCGCAGGACAGCCCCGTCGCCACCAGCGTGGCCAGCGCGGTGCCTGGCGCGACGTGCGACAGCTCCTCCCGGGCGAGCTCCACGCACCCTCCTGGGTCACCGTCCTGCGCCAGCCGCTGGACCAGCCCCTCCACCGCCTGGGCGTGGTCCAGCGACCGTGGCACAGAGGTCGCGAGCGCCTCGCGGTACGCGGCGGTGGCCGCGGCGTGGTCCCCGGTGGCATCCGCCGCGCTCGCCAGGGCCAGGGCGGCCTGGGCCGGCGTCCCCGGTGCCCCGGGGGTCAGCGCCAGCGCCGTGGAGCGGAGCCGGGCCGCGAGCTCCACCACCGTCGCGCTGCCCACCCAGCGGCGGAAGGCCTGGCCCGTGCGCGGATCGATGACCATCAGCGTGGGCAGGGCCTCGGTGGGGAACTGCTCGACGAAGGCACGGTTCACCGGCTTCTCGGTGTCCACCTCCAGCCACACGTAGCGCTCCGCCATGCCCGCGAGCACCGCGTCGGGGAAGACGTAGGACTTCATGCTGACGCAGCTGTGGCACCAGGGCGCCCAGGCGTCGACGAAGAGCGGCTTGTTCTCCGCCCGGGCGCGGGCCAGCGCGCCCGCGTAGTCGTCGGACACGAAGCGGATCCCGCTCCCCGAGCTCTCCCCCTTCCCGGCGTGCGCGCATCCGGCGAGCGCGGCGGCGAGGAGGGTGAGGCCGGTCAGTCGCAGCGCCGAGGTGGAGAAGGCCCGGCGCCCGCAGGTCATTGCTCGCCGGCCTTCCCGGCGGTCCGCCCCGGCCCGTCGGAGTGGCCCTGGGGCACCTGACCCATGCCGGGCGGCATGCCGGTGGGCATCAGCGTCTGGTCGATCTTCGGCAGCGGCGGGATGCGCGAGTTCGACAGGGTGAACCGCGTGCCCACGTCCGCCATGACGAAGAACATCAGCACCGCGAGGAAGAGGAACGAGGTGAGGAAGACGATCCGGTTGACCCCTTCGCCCCACCACAGGTGCATGAAGAAGAGCACCACCAGGGTGGTCTTGACCACGGAGATGCAGATCGCCGCGGCCAGGTGGTAGTTCACCGGCATCTGGACCTGCGAGACCCCGAAGGTGCTGAAGGTCAGACAGACGAGGACGAGCCAGTTCAGGATCAGCTTGCCGGGCCCGAACCCGTGACTCTTGTGGGCGGTATCGCCCGCGCTGGACGTGGAGGCCATTGGGTCTAGACCAGGTAGAGCAACGGGTAG
>CAZDSB010000457.1:0-3070 GCA_964507515.1 uncultured Myxococcaceae bacterium | reverse complement strand
GTGCGGGCGATCTCCGCGCCGGTCCGGGTGCTCCCGGTGAAGGAGATGGCCTTCACCTCGGGATGGCGCGACATCGCATCGCCCACCTTCGGCCCGAGGCCCTGGACGATGTTGAGCACGCCTGGCGGCAACCCGGCCTCGAGCGCGATGCGCCCGAGCCAGTGGGCGGTCACCGGCGTCACCTCGGAGGGCTTGGCCACGACGGTGTTGCCCACCGCGAGGGCCGGGGCCACCTTCCAGGTCAGGAGGTACAGCGGGAGGTTCCAGGGCGAGATGGTGCCCACCACGCCGAGCGGATGGCGCAGCGTGTAGTTCAGCGCGTGCCCGTCCATCGGGTGGCACTCGCTGGAGACCTGGGTGGCGGCGTCGGCAAAGAACTCGAAGTTCAGGACGGCGCGAGGGATGTCGACCTCGGTGGCGACCGAGAGCGGCTTCCCCGAGTCCACCGACTCGGCGCGGGCCAACTCGGGGAGCGCCTGCCGCAACCCGTCCGCCACCTTGCGGAGCAGGCGGCTCCGGACCGGGGCGGGGGTGGTGCTCCAGGCCGGGAAGGCGCGGCGAGCGGCCTCAACCGCCTCGGCGACGTCGGCGGCGTCGGAGTCGGGGAGGGTGCCTAGCGGATTGCCGGTGGCCGGCTCCCAGTTGGGGAGGGTGGCCCCGGAACGTGCCGGAACCTCGCGACCGCCGATGACGTTGAGGACGCCGTCCATGAAGCCTCCGCCTCTCCTAGTATGCGCCACCCGGGGCGACGCCGGGGCCCGGGCGACGAGCGGAGGAACGTGAGATGGACATCGAGCGCCTGGCGGGTCACCTGGACGACGCGCGGCGGCACGGCCGCGAAGTGGAGCGACTGACCCTGGAGGCCCCGGATCTCGACCTGCCACAGGCCTACCGGGTGATGGACGCCGGCATCGCCCTGCGCGTGGCCCAGGGCGAGAAGGTCATCGGGCTCAAGATGGGCCTCACCTCGGCCGCGAAGCGCCGCCAGATGTCGCTGGAGGCGCCCATCTACGGCGTGCTCACCGACGCGATGGTGGTGCGGGGCACGTTCCACCTCCGCGGTACCCTGCATCCGAAGATCGAGCCGGAGATCGCCTTCCGCTTCGCGCGGGGCCTCCAGGGCACGCCGGATCGGGCGGGCGTGCTGGCCGCGTGCACGGGCGTGGGTCCGGCGCTGGAGATCCTCGATTCGCGCTACCGCGACTTCAAGTACTTCAGCCTGCCGGACGTCGTGGCGGACAACGCCTCCTCCTCGCACGTCGTCTTTCCCGAGCGCTGGGTGGAGGCGGACGGACGGGACCTCTCGAGCGTCGAGCTGGTGATGTCCATCGACGGGACTGCCCGGCAGCGCGCGACCGGAGCAGCGATCTCCGGCGACCCGGTGGTGTCGATGGTGCAGCTGTGTGCGCTCCTCGCCGCGCGCGGGCAGAGCCTCCCCCCGGGCAGCGTGGTGCTTGCCGGCGCGGCCACCGTGGCCGAGCCGCTCGCCGCCGGCATGGAGGTCCGGCTGGACGCTGGCTGGCTGGGGAACGTGTCGGTCCGGGTCGAGCCGTGACCCGGGGACGCCGCGCGCTGGCCGTCGCCTCGGCCACCGTGGGGACTGCGCTGCTGGCGGGCGCGTTCGTGCTCATGGCGCGGGCGGAGGCGTCGATCTGGGCGATGCTCGCCTGGGGCGCGGTGGCGCTGGTGGCGGTGGCGACGTTCCTCGCGCGGTTCCGCGCCGAACGGGTGCAGGAGGCTCTCGGCCTCTCCCTGTGGGTCGCCCTCGGCCAGACGCTCGCGCTGCACGCGGTGCTGCTGGTGCTCCTCGGAGCGCGGCTTCCGGCGCCGCTCACGGTGATTCGTCACCTGGTGGCGTTCGGAGTGCTGGACGGGCTCACCCTCGTCATGGCCACGCTGGCCGGACACTGGTTCCCGCAGCGCCCGTCGAGTCGCTGACCCAGGACCCGGTGGTCTCGGCGTCAGGACTGCCGCGAGTGCTTCCGGGCCGCCTCGGCGACGAGGAAGTCGTGCTCGAGCTGGCGGCGACCGGTCACGTCGGTGAAAAAGACGTTCAGGCCGCGGGCCGAGGGAACGGCGGTGACCGAGTACCAGAGGCGTCCCCGAGGGGCACGGTCCTCGAGCACGCGGAGGTGCCCGTCGGCGATGGCCTCCTCGAACGCGTGGTGGAACGAGGTCCCGCGCAGCTCGGGGAAGATCTCCCAGAGCTCTCTGCCCACGACCTCGGCGCGGCTCTTCTCGAGCATCCGCTCCGCAGCCGGGTTCCAGTGGGTGATGTGCCACTCGCCGTCGAGCCCGCAGCAGCCCTCGGGGTTCGCTCGGAGCCAGCGCTCGAGGTCGGCCCGGGCGCTGAGCGCGTTGGTCTCGGCTTCCACCTGTCCGGTCACGTCGACGACGTAGGAGAGGATGGCCGGGTGGCGGCCCGGAACCCTGCCGCGCGCGATGCGCGTCCACTCGCAGTGACGGACGTCGCCGGCGCGGGTGCGGACCCGGTTCCTGTGGATGAGGTGCCGGTCGTGGCCGGACCGGAGGCGGTCCACCACCGCGTCGACGAAGGCGATGTCCGCCTCGTGCACCAGCTCGAGCCCGTCGATGTGACTGCCGAGGACCTCGGCCGCGCTCCACCCGAACAGGCGTTCGGCAGCCCCGGCCCACAGTCGGAGCGATCCCTCCTCGTCGGTCTCGATGAGGGCAACAGGCAGGGAATCGAGGTGCTCGAGCACCGGGCTGCTCTCCTGGATCGGCGGGCTCAGGCGTGCACGGGCCATGGGGCGGTTCCGGGGCATGATGCGCGGTGGAGCTGACCGGACCGTCAAGGAGTGTTCCGGACCCCGTCCGTGGAGAACACCTTGGACTTTTTCGGCTTTCTCCTCCGCATAGAAACCTTCAATTGCCACGGAGTTCGAGCGAGGAGCCGTCAATATGCCCGTAGGTACTGCACGGGGATGCGCCCGGCCTCGGGGTGGCCGAGCTCGGCGGCGGCGCGGAGCGTCGAGGACGGGTCCCACGCGAGGTGTCCCCACGCGAGGTGTCTGGCACCTCGCCGTGGCACCTCGCCGTTCCGTTCCGG
>CAZDSB010000456.1:0-13609 GCA_964507515.1 uncultured Myxococcaceae bacterium | reverse complement strand
CGATCCCGCGTGGGCCCCGGGCGGAGAGTTCCTGGTCTATTCGGGGATGGACCCGGGAACGACCTTCCCGGTGAAGGCCATTCGCCCAGGTGGGCAGCGCTACCCCATGCCGGAGCTGATGCTGAGCCGCGGCGGGGCGCTGGGTGTCACCCAGATCGGCGCCCGCCGGCTGCGCTTCCTGCCTGGAGATGGGGGGCTGGTCGTTCTCCGGGGCGACATCCAGCACAAGAACCTCTGGGCCAGGGACCTCGCCTCTGGAGCCTGGCGCGAGCTCACCCGGTTCGGTCGCGACGTGGTGATCGGCGATTTCGACGTCGCGCCCGACGGGACGGGACTCGTCCTCGAGCGCGTCGAGGAACATTCGGACATCGTGGTCATCGACCGGCCGGACTAGTGCGGCGAGCTCCGGCGCTCGGTCCCGAGGGCCGCTTCAGCCCGCGGCCTTCAGCAGCTCCCGCGCGATGACCAGCCGCTGGATCTCGCTGGTCCCCTCGTAGATGGTCTGCACGCGTGCATCGCGCATGTACCGCTCGACGGGGAACTCGTCGATGTATCCGTAGCCGCCGTGCAGCTGGACGGCCTTGTCGGCGGCGCGGTTGGCCATCTCGGAGGCGAACACCTTCGCCATCGACGCCTCGCGGGTGAACGGACGGCCCGATTGCTTGAGGTCCGCGGCCCGCAGGGTCATCAGCTCGGCGGCGGCGAGCTCGGTCTGGACGTTCGCGAGCATGAAGCGCACGGCCTGGAAGTCCGAGACCGACTTCCCGAAGGCCTTCCGCTCCCGCGTGTACCGCACCGTTGCGGCGAGGGCGGCCCGCGCGACGCCGCACGCCTGCGAGGCGATGCCGATCCGCCCCCCGTCGAGCGCCACCATCGCCAGCTTGAACCCCTGCCCTTCCTGCCCGAGCAGCGCGTTCGCCGGCAGCCGGCAGTCCTCGAACTGCAGCGGCACGGTCGTAGAGCCCCGGAGCCCCATCTTGTCCTCGTGCCGGCCGACGGTGAGCCCCTTCGTCCCGCCCTCGACGATGAAGGCCGACAGTCCGCCCGCCCCCGAGGCGCCGGAGCGCGCCCAGACGACCATCACCCCCGCGCGATCGCCCGAGGTGATCCACTGCTTGCTCCCGTTCAGCACCCACCCGTCGCCGGTGCGCTGGGCCCGCGTCTCCAGCGCCGACGCGTCGCTTCCGGCCTGGGGCTCGGACAGGGCGAATGCGCCGGCGACCGCCTCGCCCGAGACGAGGCGGGTCACGTGCCTCTGCTTCTGCTCCTCGGTGCCGAAGGCGGTGATCAGCTCCGCGCACATGTTGGTGACCGCCATCGCGACCGCGGTCGAGGCGCAGGCCTCGGCGACCTCCATCATCGCCAGCGCGTAGGAGACAGCGCCGGCCTCGGCCCCGCCGTACGCGGAGGGCACGTTGACGCCCAGGAGCCCGAGCTCCGCCATCTCCCTGAGCAGCTCCGCCGGGAACGTCTCGTTCCGGTCCCGGTCACGCGCCCCGGGCGCCACCCGCTCGCGGGCGAAGGTGCGTGCCGTGTTGCGGACCAGGGCCTGCGTCTCGGTCAGCTCGAGGCGCATCAGCGCACGGCCTTGAGATTGAACGGGTACTCCACCGGGTGGTCCTTCCCGTCCGGCGGCTTCGGAAAGAGCATGGTGGACAGGACCGTCTCGACGCACCGGTGGAGGACGGGGTCCTTCAGCGTGGTCCCCTTCTTCACGACCTTGGCCTGCTTCACCGAACCCACGGGGGTGATGACGAAGTGGGTTTGCAGCTTTCCGTCGACCGGCTTGTCCGTTGCTGCCAGCGTCTGCTCCCAGCAGCGCTCGATCTCCGGCTGCTTGGCGCGGACAATCTCCTTGATGGAGTCCTGCGTGAAGGGGAGCTTCTCCGGACCCGAGCCGCGGGCCGGAGTGGCGGGGCCCACCGCGGCGGCGGGAGCGCCCCCACCGGGCTCAGGGGGGACGGCGGCGGCCGTCCCGGCGTCGGGACCTGCGGCGGCGAGGACGACCAGCAGCGGGAAGAGCAATGGTCACTCCTTCAGGAGAGAGCTGCTGATGACGATGCGCTGGATCTCGCTGGTGCCCTCGTAGATCTCGGTGATGCGCGCGTCGCGGACGTGGCGCTCGGCATCGAACTCCTTGCTGTAGCCCTGGCCTCCGTGGATCTGCAGGCCCTTGTTGGCGACGCGGCTGGCCATCTCGCTGGCGTAGAGCTTCGCCATCGCGGACTCGGGGCCGTGCCGCACCCCTTGGTCCTTGAGCAGCGCGGCCTTCAGGGTGAGCAGCCGCGCGGCGTCGATCTCCGTCGCCATGTCGGCAAGCATGAACTGGATCGCCTGGTGGTTCGCGATGGGCTGGCCGAAGGTCTTTCGGTCCTGCGCGTACCGCAGGGCTTCCTCGAACGCGGCCCGGGCGATGCCGATGGCCTGCGAGGCGATCCCGATCCGGCCGCCGTCCAGCGTGGACATGGCGACCTTGAAGCCGTCCCCCTCCTTGCCGAGGAGGTTCTTCGCCGGCACGACCATGTCCTCGAAGAAGATGGAGCAGGAGAGCGCGGCGGAGATGCCCATCTTCCGGTCGGGCTGGGCCCGGTTGAACCCCGGAGTGCTGGTGGGGACGATGAACGCGGTGATGCCGCGATGGCCCGCGGCGCGATCGGTCATGGTGAAGAGCACGATGGCGTCGGCCACCGGCCCGTTGGTGATCCAGTTCTTGCTGCCGTTGATGACGTAGCTGTCGCCCTTGCGGACGGCGGTCGTCTTCTGCGCAGCGGCATCCGACCCGGCCTCGGGCTCGGTCAGGCCGAAGCATCCCAGCCTCTCGCCCCGTGCGAAGGGAGCGAGCCACTCGCGCTTCTGGGCATCGGTCCCGAACTTGAGCACCGGGTCGCAGTAGAGCGAGTTGTTGACCGAGGCGATGACGCCCACCGAGGCGTCGCCCCGGCTCAGCTCCTCGATGGCAAGCGCGTAGGACACGTTGTCCAGCCCAGCCCCACCCCACTCCTCGGGCACCGCCACGCCGAGCAGCGACAGCTCGGCGAGCTTCTTCACCACCTCCTGCGGGAATCGGTGCTCCTCGTCACGCTTGCGCGCGTGGGGGACGAGCTCCCGGGCAGCGAACTCGCGGGTCAGGCGCTGCGTCTCTCGCTGCAAATCGGTCAGTTCGAAGTCCATCAGGATCCTAGCGGCCGGTGAACGCCGGGGGCCGCTTCTCGAGGAAGGCCTTCATACCCTCGCGCCGGTCGGAGGAGTTGAAGAGATCGGAGAAGAGCTCGCGCTCGATGGTGAGCCCGTCGGCGAGCTCGAGATCCGCGCCCCGGTCGATGCCCTCCTTGGCCCGGCGGACGGCGAGCGGCCCCTTCTTCGCCACCCGCTCGAGCGCGGCCCGCGCGTGCCCGATCAGGCTGGCCAGCGGCACGACCTCCATCACCAGCCCGATCTCCCGGGCCTTCGCCGCGTCGATCATGTCCCCGGTGAAGATGAGCTCCTTCGCCCGTCCACGGCCGAGGAGCCGCGTCAGCCGCTGCGTCCCGCCGAAGCCGGGAATGACGCCGAGGCTGACCTCCGGGAGGCCGAACTTCGCGTTCTCCGAGGCGTAGATGAAGTCGCAGGCCAGGGCCAGCTCGCATCCACCGCCGAGCGCGAAGCCGTTGACCGCGGCGATCACCGGAACCGGCAGGCTGGCCAGGCCATCCATCACCCGGTGCCCCAGCGCCGCGAAGTGGCGGGCCCGGTCGGCGTCCATGCCGTTCATCTCGGCGATGTCCGCCCCGGCGACGAAGGCCTTCTCTCCGGCGCCGGTGAGGATCACGCCCCGGAGGCCATCCCGCTGCGCCAGGTCCCCGATGATCTTCTCCAGCTCCTGGAGAGTCCTGGTGTCGAGCGCGTTCAGCGACTTCGGGCGGTCCACGGTCACCGTCGCGAACGGACCCTCCACCTCCACCCGGACATTCACCTCGGCCATGCCGTTCTCCTCAGCGCTCGTAGACGTGGAACCCGCGGCCGGTCTTCTTCCCCAGCCAGCCGGCGTCGACGTACTGGCGGAGCAGCGGACAGGGGCGGTACTTCGGGTCGCCCAGCCCACGGTGCATCACCTCGGCGATGAAGAGCACCGTGTCCAGCCCGATGAAGTCCGCGAGCTGCAGCGGTCCCATGGGCTGGTTGGTGCCGAGCTTCATCGCGGTGTCGATGTCCTCGGCCGTGCCCAGCCCCTCCATCAGGGCGTAGGCCGCCTCGTTCAGCATGGGGATGAGGATCCGGTTGACGATGAAGCCCGGGTAGTCGCGCGAGGTGACCACCGTCTTTCCCATCGCCTGGGCGAGCGTCCTCGTCCGGTCGAACGTCGCCTCCGAGGTCGCCGCGCCGCGGATCAGCTCCACCAGCTGCATCACCGGGACCGGGTTCATGAAGTGCATCCCGATGACGGCGTCCGGCCGCTTCGTCGCCGCCGCGATGCGGGTGATCGGAATCGAGGACGTGTTGGTGGCCAGCACCCCACCCGGCCGGACGACGGCGTCCAGCTCCTGGAAGATGCGCTTCTTCAGCTCCTCGTTCTCGGTGGCGGCCTCGATGGCCACGTCCACGTCCTTGGCCTCGCGGGCCGAGGTGAGCGCGGTGAGCCGGCCGAGCGCCGTGCGCTCCGCGCTCTCGTCCAGCTTCCCCTTCTCCCGCAGCTTCCCGAGCCCGGAGCGGATCCGGCCGGCGCCCTTCTCCACTGCTTCCTTCGCCACGTCGACGAGGGTGACGCGAAGTCCGGCGGTCAGCGCGATCTGCGCGATCCCCGCTCCCATCTGCCCCGCACCGACGACCAGCACGTGCTCGTTGGCCATGGTGTCACCTCGGCCGGCTCTCTACTGTCGCCCCCCGCGAGCGGTCAACGGCCGGCCGGGAGCAATGGCGCGTGCACCACCTCCTCGCCGCCGACCTCCAGCTCCTGGGTCGCGCGCCGTTCGCTCCCGTCCTGCAGTCGGGCGAAGCTCAGGATCCGGACCCGACCCGCCCGGAGCGTGAGCTGCTGCGTCAGGGCACCCTCCCTCGCGTCCGGCCACTCCGCGCGAGCGAGCAGCGCGTCCCCGCGCCAGAGCTGCACTTCGGCGGCGACGACCGGGAGACCGAACGGTCGGTCCCAGACGAAGGTGCGCGGCTGCGGAAACAGCGAGCTCCTCCACAGAACGAGGCCCACCGCCAGGATGGCCAGCGGAACGAGCCGCCGGAGGAGCGCCCCACGGTCGCGCCGCGTCTCTGGGCCCCCGGCCCCGGAGCTCACTCCGACTTCTTCCGGTGCCCTCGTGTGCGGACGCTGGTGACCTCGACCCGGGGTCTGGCCGGCTCGTCGGGCTTCTTCTCCGGGTCCGGAACGAGGCGAACCTGCGCGGTCACCTCCACCCGCATTCCCGAGAGGAGCTGGAGGAAGTCGGCGCGGAGCTTGTCCGAGCGGAGGAACCGGCGGACCTCGTCCGAGAGCACCCGCCCCACCTCGTCCTTGGTGCGCTCGGCCTGCGAGAGGACGAACCCGAGCGCCTCCTTGGGCAGCTTCAGCTGACCGGCGAGGGACCGGATTCCCTCCTCGGTCATGAACAGCGCGCCGAGGCCGGCGAAGGCCACCTTGCGCATCAGCTCGACGATGGGGCCGCGGGTGGCGTCGCCGGGCGCCTCCGGGTCGTCCAGCGGATCCTCGTGCCGGGGGGAATCCACGCTTCCGAAGACTAGCTCGCCGCGGGGACGGCCGCCGCCGGAGCACGGGCGCCGTTGGCCACCGACACCCGGCCAGCGACCGCGCGGGCCACCGACATGAAGGCCTCCGCCTCCGGGGAGTCGGGGTACGCCGCCACCACCGGGCGGCCCTCGTCGCCGCCCACGCGGACGTGGATCTCGAGGGGAATCTCCCCGAGGAACGGCACGCCGAACAGCTCGGCGGCCCGGCGGCCTCCTCCGTGATGGAAGATGGGCGTCGCCGTGTGGCAGTGCGGGCAGATGAACTGGCTCATGTTCTCCACGATGCCCAGCACCGGGATGTGGACCTTGTCGAACATCTGCTTGGCCCGCACCACGTCCGCCAGGGCGACGTCCTGCGGAGTGGTGACGAGCACCGCGCCCGAGGCCCGGATGCTCTGCGAGATGGTGAGCGCCACGTCGCCCGTGCCCGGCGGGAGATCCATCACCATGTAGTCGAGCGCGCCCCAGTTCACGTCCCTGATCAGCTGCTGGAGCGCGCCGTGGAGCATCGGTCCTCGCCAGATGAGCGCCTGGTCCGGCTCGACCAGGAAGCCGAGGCTCATCACCTTGATGCCGAGCGCCTCCAGCGGCTCGAGGTGCTTCCCGTCCGGGCTGACCGGCCGCTGGTCCGAGAGGCCGGTCATCATCGGCACCGACGGGCCATAGAAATCTGCATCGAGGAGGCCCACGGCCGCGCCGTGCTTGGCCAGCGCGACGGCCAGGTTCACCGCCACGGTGCTCTTTCCCACCCCGCCCTTTCCCGCGCCGACGAGGATGATGTTCTTCACCGCGGGGAGCATCCCGGTGCCCTGCGGTTGACCCCGCACCTGGGCGCCCCAGGTGATGTCGAGTCCGGTCACGCCCGGGACCGCCTTCACCGCCGCCTCCGCGTCGGCCTGGATCTTTCCCTTCAGGGGACAGGCAGGCGTGGTGAGCTCGATGGTGGCGGAGACACGTCCTCCGTCGACCCGGACGGCCTTCACCATCCCGGCCTGCACCAGGCTCACGTTCAGCTCGGGGTCCATCACCGTGCTCAGCGCGGCGAGCACGTCCTTCTCGTTGGCCATCTCGCTCCTCTTATCAGACCCGGCGAGTCACTCCAGCGCGGCGACCCTGGGGTGCCCGTCCTCCAGCACCACCCGGACCGCGCCGCCGGTCGGTAACGGCCAGCGGGTCTCGGTGCCCGTGGTCTCGCCGGGGTGCTCGACGGCGGCGAGGGCGCGGGAGAGGCGCTCGGCGACGCCCGGGGCAGACAGGAAGTCACTGGAGAGGCGCTCGGGGGTGTAGCGGGCCCGCTCCAGGGCCGCGAGCCAGTGCCAGGCCTCGGCGAAGTCGCCAGCCCTGGCCGCCCGGACGAGCCCCTGCACCGCCTCGGCCGGTTGGCCGGTGGGAGGGGGCACGTCCAGCAGCTCCGGAGCGCCCTCGGCGAGCGCCGCGCGCACCCGCGAGACGTGCGCGGCGCGGGCGGCCGGATCGGCGAGGCGGGCCTCGTAGGCCGCGCGGTCCGTCCCCTGCCGGAAGCGGCTCGAGGTCATGGACCAGGCGCTGTCGAGATCGTTCCGATCGAGGGCCGCGAGGTAGGCCTCGGCGGTGGCGCTGCGCGGCGCGGTGGCACACGCGGCGAGGACCACGAGCAGGACGGGCAGCAGACGCACCGAGGGCTCGAAGCCTAGTCCCGCTCGACCCCGAAGTCCTCGGTGCCCCGGAGTCCCGGCCCGGTCCACCACGGCCACCACAGCGCATGGACCGTGGGCGCCAGCGCGCCCCGGAGAAGGGCGAGCAGCGGGAAGCGTCGCCGGGGGAGCCCGAACGGGCGGAGCTCGAAACGCTCGGGGGTCCGCCCGGCGAGGGCGAACGCCCGCGCACACGCCGCTTCGAACGACCCGAGCGTGTCCACGAGCCCCGCCTCGCGGGCCCGGGAGGCGGTGTAGACCCGACCCTCCCCGCGGGCGCGCACCACGTCGGGAGCGAGCTTCCGGTGCTCGGCGACCAGCTCCACGAAGCGGCCGTACACCTCCTCCACCTCGGCCTCGAGCGCGTCGCGCTCCGGCGTGGACAGCGGTCGCGCCGAGGTCTGCAGGCCCGCGTGCTCGCCCCGGGTGAGCACCTCGCGGTGAATGCCGAGGCGGCTGAGCAGCTCGGAGACGTCGAACTTCCCGGCGAAGACCCCGATGCTGCCGAGGATGCTCCCCGGGCTCGCCCAGATCTCGCGGGCACCGAGGGCGACCATGTAGCCACCCGACGCGGCGACGCGGTCCACGTAGGCGACGACCGGCTTCCGGGCGGCGAGGCGGCGGACCTCGGCGAGCACCAGCTCGGAGGCGAGCGCGCTGCCACCCGGGCTGTTGACGTACAGGAGCGCGGCGGGGCTCGTTCGATCGCGCGCGGCGGCGCGGATCCCGGCGACCAGGGTCTCCGAGCCGGCGATGGTGGGGCCCACCGGCGGGGCGCCCGATGGCGCCTGGGCGATCATCCCCGAGAGGGGGACCACCGCGAGGCGCGCGGGCCGCCGCCAGGAGACCCACCGCGTGCGGGGCCAGCGGCCCGCCCGCTCCCGGTCACGAAAGGTGCCGATGCCCGCGGAACCGGCCAGCGCACGGTCCTCGTCGGTGTCGAGGCCGAGCGCCGCGGGGAGCTCGACGTCGTCCGCGATGAGATCCACCAGGCCGAGCGCCTGCGCGCGGGTGGCGCTGTAGGGGCCCTGGTCCACACGCGCACGGGCGTCCTCGGGCGAGAGGTTCCTGCCCCGGGCCACCACCTCCACCAGCTCGGCATGGCGCTCGTCGAGGAACTGCTCCAGCGCGGCGCGCTGGTTGGGCGACACCTCGGCGCGGATGAACAGCTCCGGCGCGGTCTTGTGCTCGCCGCGGCGGACGAACTCCGGTCGGATGCCGAGCTGCTCGAAGGCACGGCCCGCCGCGGTCGCCTCCACCAGGAACCCGGCGAGCTCGAGGCGACCGGCGCGGGGAAGAGCGATCCGGTCGGATGCACAGAGCAGCGCGTACTCGCCGTTCCCTGCGCTCACCGCGGTGCCCACCACCTCCTTGCCCCGGGCACGAAAGGCAGCGAGCCGGTCGGCGACCCAGGCGCGCTTCCCGGCCGGCATCTCGAGCGACTGGACCTCCAGGACGATGCCCTTCACCGCCGGGTCCAGGGAGAGCTCCTCCAGCTCACCGTCGAGCACGTGGAGTGAGGTCACCTGACCCGGCGCGTGTCGGTCACGCCGCCAGGGCCACCTTCGCTGGAAGGGCTGGCGGTAGGGCGGATCTCCCTTGAGGAGGAAGTGGACGTAGGCCGGCGTCCGGCGGCGACGGAGCAGGCGGAACGGCGCCCGGAGGATCGCCACCAGGAGCAGGGCGAGGTTCGCGATGGCGGCGAGGGGCGGGCGGAGCACGTCCCTGGTTCTCTAGCCGGATCGGCCCGCCGGGGCCGAGGGAATTGCCACGACACGAGCTAGTGGCTGGGCACCATCCGGTCGTTCTGTCCCTGGAACGTGGCAGGCGAGACGGCGACCTCGCCGCTGTCCTGCATCTCCACCCGCACCGGAAGGAACTCCTGGAGGAGCCCGGCGGTGACTCTCAGATGCGGCGTGATGCGGGCGGCGGTGAAGCGCGTCGTCCCTGGGCTCGAGGTCCCGAGGCGGCCAGCGGCGAGCAACCCCGCGGGGATGAGGATCTGATCGGCGAGGTGCTCGTCGAGCGCGCCCGGCGTCTGCATGAAGTCCGCGAGCGCGTGGGCTGCCTTTGCTCCCACCTCCTCCGGCGCGGCGTTGCGAGCACCGACCGAGGCGAACGCCGCGAAGGTGTTCTCGAACTGCGCGCGGATGAAGACCAGCGTCCCCGGCGTCTTCCCCACCGGCAGCGGGAGGTTCTCGGCATGGCAATAGATGCCGCGCTCGCGGAGCGCGTTCTCGGCCGCGCGTGCCTGACGGGCGGCGACGTCGAACGGAACGCCGCCGACGAGGCTCCGCACCTCGACGTCCTGGAGCGTGCCCCGGGCGGGAACCTCCACCCGGAGTGGCGGCTCACCCCGATCCTGTATCTGGCCGCGAAACTCGCCCACGCCCTCTGGCCAGAAGCCCGCGCGCTGGAGCGACAGGGACGCGCGCAGGCCGTACGCCTCGAGCAGCGGGAGCCAGACCCAGGCGAGGTGATGATAGGTGGGCCCCTTCGGCGCGTGGGTGAGGCCGACGAGGTGCAGCTCACCTCCCCCGGCCAGGGCCAGCGGGTAGAAAAGGCACTGGAAGACGAGACACGCCGGCGCCGAGGCGCCCAGCTCGAGGACGTGATTCCCCGCAGAGACCGGGCCGGGCGTGAAGTCGAAGCCGAGCGCGCCCGCCTGTCCTCCCTCGGCCCGTCCTCCGAGCGCCTCGGCGGCCCGGAGCAGCGCGAGGTGCCGCGGCCGCAGGCCCGGGGCGAGACGTCCGGAGCAGAAGGACTCCACCCGGAACGGTCGCTGCGTGACCAGGGAGAGGGTCAGCGCGGTCCGGAGGGACTGGCCGCCGGCGGATCCATCGACGGTGATGGGAGCGTTCGCGGACACGAGACGGAGCCGCCGAGAGTATCAGAGGACGGTGTGACGCAGCCGGCCGTCGCCGGTGCTCACTTCTTCTTCGAGTCGACCGGGACCTCGGTGGGCGCGGTCGCGTCGGGCGGCGGCGCGGACTCCCGGGGCGGCTTCTTCTTCTTCGAGCTGACGTCCACCGGCACGTCGGTCGGGGTGGTGGCGTCGGGAGGCGGGTTCGACTTCGACTTGTCGATCTCCTTCTCCAGCGGCGTGCGCTCGTCGACGGGCGTCTTCAGCTCGCCGGTGCCCGGCGGCGTGGGACCGCCACCGGCGCGGTTGGTGGGGCTCAGCTGGCGGGCCAGGCGGATCGACACGGCGTCGAGCACGGCGACGATCTGCTCGTGGAAGGCCCGCGGATTGGAGCCCAGGGCCGCGGGGTCCAGGGGCTGGAGACCGGCCTCGGTGGAGTTGCCGGAGAAGCCGCTGCGCCACATCTCGCCGCCGTCGCCGAGACGGAACATGCGCCCCGTTCCCTTGACCCAGGTCTGGGGGACGCCCTTCTCGGTGCGCATCCCGTACTCCTCGATGACGAACTCCACCACCGCGTCCGCGCCGAGTGGCTTGAGCCGCCCGTAGTCCGGTGCTCCGCCGGGCACCTCCTGCACCAGGAACGTCTCCAGCGCGCTCGCGACCTGGGACGGGGGGATCGCCTGCGACCATGGCTTCTCGGTCTGGATGGCGGCCTGGACGTGCGAGCGGAGGCGCTCGGCGGCCTCGAACCGCGAGAGGGCCGGCTTGAGGTTCTCCTCCAGCTTCCGGTCCGCATCCGCCGGCGAGGTGTCGCCCAGCCTGGAGGCCTGTGCCGAGTCCGAGCGGTACACGTCGATGCGCGGCCCGGCCTCGTCGGCAACGCGGGAGACGAAGGCCGGGTGCTGGACCTTGTCGAGGTCATTCCCCTCGAGGTTGGCGTGGGCGCAGCCGGCGAGGCCGAGGGTCAGGACGGAGGCAACGGCGAGGCGGAGGGTCACGGGGTGTCGTCTCCAGAGCTAGACCACGAAAAGCGGCTCATCGTCGGGGGTGAGGGGGAGCCGCGCGTTGATCTCGGAGCGGGCGTCGCGCAGCGCCTCGAGGTGCTGGCGGACCGCTGGATAGCGGGCGAGCACCGCGGCGAGATCCGCGGGAGGCAGGCGAAGCAGCGACGTGCGGCGCAGCGTCCTGACGGTGGCCACCGCGGGGACGCCGTCGAGGAGCGACATCTCCCCGAACACGTCGCCGGCGCCGAGCGTTCCGGCCACGGTGCCGTCCCGGACCACCTCCACCTCCCCGGCGAGGATGACGTAGAGCCCGTCGCCCCGCGCGTCCTCGGCGATGACGACCTCGCCGGCGAGCGCGTCGCGCGCGCGGAACCGAGTGGCGAGCTCCCGGCGCTCGCTCTTCTCGAGGGGCCGGAAGAGCGCCGAGGTGGAGAGGAGATTGCTGAGCAGCCGTTGCCGGCAGAAGGTCTTCAGCGCCGCGGCCACACCGGGGTGGCGGCGAGCGAGCTCCATCAGGAGCTGCCCGGAGATCTCCAGCACCTGCGTGTCGTCGGTGAGCGCGTACACGCTGGCGGTCCGCGGGCCTCCGGCGAGGAGCGCGACCTCTCCGAAGAACTCGCCCGCCTCCAGCGCCGCGACCGGGTGGGCCAGGCCGTCGTCCTCGCGGAGGACGGACGCGCGACCCTCGCAGATGACGTAGAAGCTGTCCCCCGGCTCGCCCTGCTGGATGATCCGGTCGCCGGCCTCGAAGCGGCGGAGCGGGCACCGCTCGACCAGCTCGATGAAGGCATCGTGCGACAGGTCCGAGAACAGCGGCGCCCGCGGCATGTTGCGGATCGCCGGGGCGACGAACGGATTGTGTCCGCGCGAGGTCTCGGCGGGAGCGAGCTCAGCGGCCTGCTCCAGCGCGTGGATCAGCGGGCCGGGATCGAGCGGGAGCGGCGCGGGCGCGGCCGGCGGTGGAGGCTCCTCGTCGAGCTGGAGATCGATGTAGCCCGGATCCTCCCCCGGCTTCGCCTCCACGGTCCTCGGGAGCTCGGCGGGGATCTCCATCGTCTCCTCGCCCCCCGCGTCCTCCAGGCTGAGCTCGACGAAGCGGGGCACGGGAGCAGGCGCGGGCGTGGGGAGCGGCTCGGAAGGCACGGGCGGAGCAGCGGCCTGCGCCTCCGGCGGCTCGTTGGCGGGCGGGGGCGACGCCGGCTTGCCGAGCGGCACCGGTGTCTCGTGTCGGTGGCCGGCCTCGGTCCGGAGCACCTCCTCGAGGGTGGGCTCCTTCGGGTCCGGCTCGAGCATGTACTCGGTGACGAGAAGCTCGATGGCGTCGACGCCCGCACGAGGCGACATCCCGGCGGGAGGAGGAGCCGGCTTGGGAGTGACGGGCTCGGTGACGGCGGGGGCCTCGCTGGCGAGGGCCTCGAACGGACGCACCGGTAGCGGCTCGTCGCGCGCCGGGCCGCCCTTGCCGAGCAGTGTCCGCAGGGCCTGTCCGCCGGCTGCGCGCTTGGCGTAGAGGTCGGCCAGGATGCGCTGCATCTGGGTGTGGTTCGGGTCCAGCTCGAGGACCCGCTTGCTCGCGGCGATGGCCCGGGCGAGGAAGCCGTCCTCGGCGAAGCCGCGCGCGGCCGCGAGGTAGGCGTCGATGGCGCGGGGCTTGTCGCCGGCGCGGGCGTAGGCGTCACCGAGCCGGAGGTGCGACTGGCGATCGCGGGGCGCGCTGGCGCAGTACGCGGCGTACAGCGAGGCGGCGCGCGCGAAGTGTCCTGCCGCCAGGGCGGCTCCGGCGTCGGCTTTGAGCCGGGCAGGATCCATCGATGAAACGGGGTTTTACCCCACCCCGCGGACGGTGGCGCCCGTTCAGCGCCGCCCGCCACCCCTCCCACCTCCACCTCCACCGCGCGGGCCGGGGCGGGGTCGTCGTGCACCACCACCGCGGGGCAATGCGCCGAACCGACCCTTGCCACGTGGATTGCCCCGAGGTCCGGGTGCGCCGCGACCGAAGCCCCCTGCCCCCGGACGGGCGCCGCCCCCGCTGGCGCCCGGCCCCCGGGGTCGGAAGCCGCCCTCGCCCGGTCTGCGCTGCGGGCCGGGGCCCCGCGGCCGGAACCCGCCCGCGGGCGAAGCTCCACGCGCGGGCCGGGGCCCGAATCCGCCGCGATCGGCCCCACCTCCCCGCGGCCGGAACCCGCCACCGGGCGCAGCTCCGCGCGAAGGCCGAGGCTCTTGGCTGCCGCGCTCTGACGCGCCACCACGAGGCGGGAATCCTCCGCCGGGAGCGGCTCCGCGCGAAGGCCGAGGTCCGAAGCCACCGCGCTCGGCTCCACGTCCGCGCGGTCGGAATTCGCCCTCTGGGCCCGCTC
>CAZDSB010000455.1:0-6150 GCA_964507515.1 uncultured Myxococcaceae bacterium | reverse complement strand
CTCGCTGCAGCAGCTGCAAAAGGCGCAGGAGGCGCAGCGCAAGAACGGCGGCCGCCTTGGCGTGAGCCTCATCAAGCAGGGCGTCATCAGCGCCGAGCAGCTCACCAATTTTCTCGCCAAGCAGTACGGCGTCCCGGCGATCAACCTGAAGGACTTCGAGATCGATCCGGAGATCGTCAAGCTGGTCAAGAAGGAGGTCGCGCAGAAGCACCTGGTCATTCCGGTGAATCGCGCGGGCCAGTCGCTGATCGTGGCGATGGCCGACCCCTCGAACATCTACGCCGTCGACGACCTCAAGTTCACGACCGGGTACAACATCGAGCCGGTCGTCGCCTCCGAGCCCAGCATCCGCGAGGCCATCGACCGCTACTACGCCGAGAAGGGCCCCTCTCTCGACGAGATCCTCGGCCAGGCCGACGAGCAGGTGGACGTCGCCGAGCAGGAGGAGGAAGAGGTCGACGTCAAGGCGGCCGAGGACGCCCCGGTCGTCAAGCTGGTGAACCTTGTGCTGGTCGACGCGATCCGCAAGGGCGCCAGCGACATCCACGTCGAGCCGTACGAGAAGGACTTCCGGGTCCGCTTCCGCATCGACGGCGTGTTGTACGACGTCATGAAGCCGCCGATGAAGCTGAAGAACGCGATCATCAGCCGGCTCAAGATCATGGCCTCGCTGGACATCAGCGAGCGCCGCCTCCCGCAGGACGGGCGCATCAAGATCAAGACCACCGGCAAGGAGATGGACTTCCGGGTCAGCGTCTGCCCCACGCTCTTCGGCGAGAAGGTCGTGCTCCGGCTCCTGGACAAGTCGAACCTCCAGCTGGACATGACCAAGCTCGGGTTCGATCCCGAGCCGCTCCGCTGGTTCAAGGAGGCCATCGATCGGCCGTACGGGATGGTGCTGGTGACCGGGCCCACCGGCTCCGGTAAGACCACCACGCTCTACTCGGCGCTGACCTCGCTCAACACCCCCGACGTGAACATCAGCACGGCCGAGGATCCGGTGGAGTTCAACTTCGCCGGCATCAACCAGGTGCAGATGCACGACGACATCGGCCTGAACTTCGCCGCCGCGCTCCGGAGCTTCCTCCGCCAGGACCCGGACATCATCATGATCGGCGAGATCCGCGACTTCGAGACCGCGGAGATCGGGGTGAAGGCGGCGCTCACCGGCCACCTCGTGCTCAGCACGCTCCACACCAACGACGCCCCGGGCACCGTGAGCCGGCTCCTCAACATGGGCATCGAGCCGTTCCTGGTGACGGCGTCGCTCAACCTCATCCTCGCCCAGCGTCTCGCGCGCAAGCTGTGTCCGGCCTGCAAGCGCCCGTCGAAGACCATCGAGGAGCAGGCGCTGCTCGACGCGGGCGTACCGCCGGACAAGATCGGCAGCTTCACCCCCTACGAGAAGGCCGGGTGCCGCGAGTGCAACGACCGCGGCTACCGCGGCCGCGTCGCCATCTACGAGGTCATGCCCTTCTGGGACGGCCTCAAGGAGCTGGTGATCAACGGCGCCTCGGCGGCGGAGCTGAAGCAGGAGGCCATCCGGCTGGGGATGCAGACCCTGCGCATGGCCGCGCTCGGGAAGATGATGGGCGGGATGACCACCCTCGAAGAGGTGGTGGGCAACACCGCTCCGGACCGCTTCTAGAAAGACAAAAGACGTGGCGAACCTCCATCAGCTCCTGAAGGCGATGGTCGAGAAGGGCTCTTCCGACCTGCACATCACCACCGGCAGCCCACCGCAGCTGCGCATCGACGGCGAGCTGGTGCCGCTGAAGGCGGCGCCGCTCTCACCGGTGGAAACGAAGCAGATCTGCTACTCGGTGCTCACCGACGCGCAGAAGGCCAAGTTCGAGGAGGAGCACGAGCTCGACCTGTCCTTCGGCGTGAAGGCGCTCTCGCGGTTCCGCGCCAACCTCTACATGCAGCGCGGTGCGGTGGCCGGCGCCTTCCGGACCATCCCGTTCAAGATCCTGTCCTTCCAGGAGCTGGGGCTGCCGCCGGTGGTGACCGAGCTGTCCAAGAAGCCGCGCGGCCTGGTGCTGGTCACCGGACCTACCGGCTCGGGCAAGAGCACGACCCTCGCGAGCATCATCGACAAGATCAACACCGATCGTCACGAGCACATCATGACGATCGAGGATCCGATCGAGTACCTGCACCCGCACAAGAACTGCCTCATCAACCAGCGCGAGATCGGGGCGGACACCCGGAGCTTCAAGACCGCGCTGAAGTACATCCTCCGGCAGGACCCGGACGTGGTGCTGGTGGGCGAGATGCGCGACCTCGAGACCATCGAGGCGGCGCTGGTCATCGCCGAGACCGGCCACGTCTGCTTCGGGACCCTCCACACCAACAGCTGCGTCCAGACCATCAACCGGGTGCTGGACGTCTTCCCGCCCTTCCAGCAGCCGCAGATCCGCGCCCAGCTGTCCTTCGTCATCGAGGGGGTGATGAGCCAGGCCCTGCTCATGAAGGTGGGCGGGGGCCGGTGCCTTGCCCTGGAGATCATGGTCCCGAACCCCGCCATCCGGAACCTCATCCGCGAGGACAAGGTCCACCAGATCTACTCGGCGATGCAGGTCGGACAGGCGAAGTTCGGCATGCAGACCTTCAACCAGAGCCTGGCGATGCTCCTCACCAAGCGGATGATCACCCAGGAGGAGGCGTTCGGCCGCTCCTCCGACCCCGAGGAGCTGAAGAACATCCTGGCCAGCGGCGCCGTGGGGAGTGTGCTGCCCGGACACACCGCCCCACCCGTGACCGGCCGGCCCATGCCCCCGCGCTCCTGAGTTAGGATTCCGTTCCCATGGCAGTCTCCGCCACCGCCCTCAAGACCAAGACCGCTCCGAAGCCCAAGCAGTGGCTGTGGGAAGCGAAGACTCGCGCAGGCGAGACGAAGAAGGGGGAGATGGAGGCCCTCGACGCCGGCGCGGTCGACACGCGTCTGAAGGCGCTGGGTCTCTCCCCGGTCAAGGTCAAGAAGAAGCCGATGGAGATCAGGCTCCCGAAGATCGGGAGCGGGGTCAGCGGCAAGGACATCCTGATCTTCACCAAGCAGTTCGCGACGATGATCGACGCGGGCCTGCCCCTGGTGCAGTGCCTGGACATCCTCGCGAACCAGATGGACAACGCCTCCTTCAAGAAGGTGGTGCTGGCCATCAAGGCGAAGGTCGAGTCCGGGTCGACCTTCGCCGACGCGCTGAAGGATCACCCCAAGGTCTTCGACGAGCTCTTCATCCAGCTCTGCGCCGCGGGCGAGGTGGGCGGCATCCTCGACACCATCCTCAACCGGCTGGCGAACTACCGGGAGAAGTCCGAGAAGCTGAAGCGCAAGGTGAAGGGGGCGATGATCTACCCGGTCATCGTCATCTGCGTGGCCATCGGCGTCACCGCGCTTCTGCTCCTCAAGGTGACCCCGGTGTTCGCGAAGATGTTCACCGACTTCGGGTCGGCGATGCCCGCGCCCACCCAGTTCGTCATCGACATGTCGAACTGGCTGCAGAGCTACATCCTCTACATCGTGGGCGGGATCGGAGTGCTGGCCGCCGCGTTCGTGGCCTTTTACAAGAACCCCAAGGGGCGGAAGATCTGCGACAAGCTGATCCTCCAGGCGCCGATCTTCGGCAGCGTCATCCGGAAGGTGGCCGTGGCGCGGTTCACCCGCACCCTCGGCACGATGATCAGCTCGGGTGTGCCCATCCTGGACGCGCTCGACGTCACCGCGAAGACCGCGGGCAACCGGACGATCGAGCAGGGCATCTACTACGTCCGGGGAAAGATCTCCGAGGGCAAGAACATCGCCGGCCCGCTGCTCGAGACCAAGGTGTTCCCGCCGATGGTGGTCCAGATGATCGGCGTCGGTGAGGCGACCGGCGCGATGGACGCCATGCTCAACAAGATCGCCGATTTCTACGACGACGAGGTCGACACCGCCGTCGCGGGGCTCACCGCGATGATCGAGCCGCTGCTGATGGTGTTCCTCGGCGCGGTGGTGGGCGGCTTCCTCGTCGCGATGTACCTGCCGATCTTCTCGATCGCCGGTGCGATCAAGTAGCGCCGCAGACGCGCCCGACGCGGGCAGCTCCCTCCGCCCCAGACTCGTCTGGGTCACGGCGTTCCGCACCGCCGCGGCGACCCTCCTCCTCGCGGTGTACGGGGTGCGGCTGCTCTCGCGGCCGGTCACCGAGGCCATCGCCGGCGAGGACCTTCTCTCGCTGTGGCTGGTGGGCAGCATCTACGCGGTGGTGCTGGTCCAGGCGCTGTTCCTCCGCGGCAGCGAGATCGGGCTCAGGAGCGCCCTGGTCCACGTGGCGGGCGACGTCGCCATCTCCACCGTGCTGGTCTTCCTCACCGGCGGGCCGGAGAGCCCCTTCACCTTCGCCTACCTCCTCTCGGTGGTGGGCGCGGCGATCCTCCTCGGTCAGTGGGGAGCGCTGGTCGCGGCGGCGGCGTGCTCGGCGTCGTTCCTGGTGCTCGCCGCGGCCATCTCCTCCGGGACGCTGCGCACGCCGGTTCCGGTCGGCGCCCTCTCGGTGGGACGGCTGGCCTTCCTCTGCACCAGCAACGTGCTGGCCCAGTTCCTCACCGCGATGCTCGCCGGGTTCCTCGCCCGCCAGCTCACCACCACCGGCGGCCGCCTCTCCGCGCGCGAGCGGGACCTCCGCGAGCTCACCCGGCTGCAGCAGCAGATCCTCGCCGCGATGCCGTCGGGCCTCCTCACCTGCGACGTGGAGGGGCGCATCACCTACGTCAACCGGGCGGCGCAGCAGATCCTCGGCCTCGAGCCAAGCGCGACCCCGGTGAACGTCGAGGAGCTGATCCCCGGCGTGAGGACGCTCTTCACCGGGCGGCCGCGCTCGGAGGTCACGGTCACCACCCCACTCGGCCGGCGCATCCTCGGCCTCACCGTCTCCGCGCTCAGCGCGCCGCCGGCTCCGCTGCTGGTCGTGTTCCAGGACCTCACCGACCTCCGGCGCGCCGAGCAGGAGCTGCGCCGGGCGGACCGTCTCGCCGAGCTCGGAGCGCTCTCCGCGCAGCTGGCGCACGAGATTCGCAACCCGCTCGCCGCGATGCGGGGCTCGGCCCAGCTCCTCTCGCCGGGAGCGGACAACGAGACCCAGCGGCTGGTCGGCATCCTCACCCGGGAGGCGGACCGGCTCGGTGAGCTGGTGACCGACTTCCTGGTGTTCGCCCGGCCGCCCGCGCCGGTGCGGCGCCCGTGCGATCTGGACGAGCTCGTTCGCCAGACCGTCGAGCTGCTCTCCTCGGACCCGCTGGCCTCGGGGGTGCGGGTCGACGTCGCGTCCGCAGGCCTCCACGCCGAGGTGGACCCGGACCAGGTCCGCCAAGTGCTGCTCAACCTCGTCCGGAACGCGATGGCGGCCGCGGGGAAGGGCGGACGGGTGCGGACCTTCTTCAGCCGGCTCGATGGTGAGGTACGGATCCACGTCTGGGACTCGGGCGGGAGCATCGCCACCGCGGATCTCCCGCACATCTTCGAGCCCTTCTTCACCAAGCGGCCCGGTGGAACCGGCCTGGGCCTGTCCACGGTGCACTCGATCGTCCGCGCCCACGGAGGCCAGATCGAGGTCAGCTCCTCCCCTGGCGAAGGGACGGAGTTCGTGGTGGGGTTCGCCGCCCCAGTGCACGAGGTCCGCAAGGCGTGAAGATCCTGGTGGTCGACGACGAGCCGAGCATGCGGCAGTACCTCGAGGTGCTGCTCGCCCGGAGCGGCTACGAGGTGGTCACCGCGCCCGGTGTGGCCCAGGCCCGGGAGGCGCTCGGCACCGGTCAGGTGGACCTGGTGGTCTCCGACATGCGGCTGGGGAAGGAGAGCGGCCTCGAGGTGCTCAAGCACGCCCGGGCCCGCGAGTCGGCGCCCGAGGTCATCCTCATCACCGCCTACGGCACGCCCGCCTCCGCGGTGGAGGCGATGCGCCAGGGCGCCTACGACTACATCTGCAAGCCCTTCGACAACGAGGAGCTGAAGCTCCTGGTGCAGAAGGCGCTGGAGAAGCGGACCCTCCGGCAGGAGAACCAGCAGCTCTGGGCCTCGCTCGCCGAGCACAGCCTGTCGATGGTGGGCAGGAGCGCGGCGATGGAGAACATCCGCGCCCTGGTGCGGAAGGTGGCGGCCAGCCGCTCCAC
>CAZDSB010000454.1:0-6894 GCA_964507515.1 uncultured Myxococcaceae bacterium | reverse complement strand
CGAACCCACAACCTATGGATTAAGAGTCCATTGCTCTGCCAATTGAGCTACGCTCCCGCCCGCCTGGCTGCGCGAGGGTGCGCGCGTATAACCGCCCGTGCCGCCATGAGTCAACGCCTGCGTCCCGGGGCCCGCCGGCTGCGTCCATTGGCCTCCGGGACCTCCCGGGACCTAGACTTCCGTTGAAACTCGATCCGAGGGGAGTTGTCGGAGGAGTCCCGTGGTGGCCAAGCAGCTGGCCGTCGCCGTCGTCCTGGTTCTCGCGTCGGGGTGTGCCACCACAGGCGCCGCCCAGCGTACCCCGACCGACGCGTGGATCGACGAGGCCCGGACCGAAGGACTCGTCCTCGAATCCCCGCTTCGCATCACCCCGCAGATCCGCTCCCTGGTCCGGGAGAAGGTCGGCTACGCCGGCACCGAGAAGTCCCGCCTCCTGAAGGTGGTCCGCTTCATGGCCGAGTCGGACGGCCTGGCCTTCCAGTACCAGACCCAGAGCTCGCTCACCGCCGAGAAGGCGTTCGCCGCCCGTCGCGGCGACTGCATGAGCTACGCGAACCTCCTGGTCGCGCTGGCGCGGAGCCTGGACGTGCCGGTGCGGTTCGTTCGCATCACCCAGCTCCCGGTGACCTGGGAGGCCGGAGGCCGCTTCTTCGAGTCGTCGCACATGGCCGTGGCGCTCGGCCGCAACGCCTCGTGGGACCAGGCGGTCATCGTGGACTTCGGCAACGTCCACACCTCTCCCTGGCGCTTCTCGCTCTACGACGACGTGTCCGACGAGGAGGCGTTCGTCCTCTTCCACAACAACGTCGCGGTGCAGCGGATGCTCGGCGGTGACATGAAGCATGCCGAGGAGATCCTCCGCTTCTTCCACGTACACTCGCCACGCACCCCGGAGGTGCCGAACAACCTCTCGCTGGTGCTGCTCCAGGACGGAAAGGACCGCGAGGCGCTCGACCTGCTGGAGGCGTCGGTCGAGCAGTTCCCGCGGTTCCGGCCGCTGTTCGCCAACGCGGTCCAGGCAGCGCACCGGATCGGCGACGAGGACCTGGCGAAGACGCTCGAGGCTCGCGGCCGCGAGCTGCTCCAGGACGAGCCGGCGTGGAACTTCAACGAGGGCATGCGGAGCTACCACGCCCGCGCGTACTCGACGGCCGCGCTCCGGTTCGAGAAGGCGCTCTCGGCCGACCCCGACAACGTCCGGCTCCTCGCCTGGAGCGCGCGGGCGCACCTCGCGGCCGGCAACCTCCGTCGCGGGCTGGAGCAGGTCGAGCGCATCCGTTCCGGCCCACCGTCCGAGACGCGGACGCAGCTGCTCGAGGATCTGCACCACGCCTTCCCGCAGCTCGATGCGCCGTCTCCGGTGCCGCCACCGCCGGTGGCCGAACGGCAACACTGACCGGGCTGCCGGGAACGCCGCCGGAGCTAGGACGCGGGGCGTGCGCCGAGCACCCGCTGCACCGCCTCGAGCAGCTCGAGGTGAGTGAACGGCTTCTGCAGGAAGCTCGACCCCGGATCACGGCGGAGCTCGGGGTCCATCTGTCCCTCGCCATAGCCGCTCACCACCAGCACCCGCGCCGAGGGATGACGCTGGTGAATGGTCCGGTACGCGGCGATGCCGCTCAGTCCGGGGAGCACGGCGTCGAGGATGACCAGGTCCACCGCCACACCGCCGAGCAGCGCCAGCGCCGACTCGGCGTCGTCCGCAGTCAGCGCCCGGAACCCGCTACGCTCCAGGAGACGCGCGAGCCCCTGGCGAACCGCTGCGTCGTCCTCCACCACCAGGACGGTGCCACCGGCGCGCGGAGCGGGGGTCCGGCTCTTCCGCTCCGCTTCCAGGGGCAGCCCCTCGATGGCCGGCAGCAGGATCTGGAACGTGGAGCCCCGGCCCGGCGTGCTCGACACCTCGACCATGCCCTGGTGCTGGCGGACGATTCCGTGAACCACCGCCAGGCCGAGGCCCGTGCCGCGACCGGGGGCCTTGGTGGTGAAGAACGGCTCGAAGATGTGCTCCAGGGTGCCGGCAGGGATTCCCGCGCCGGTGTCCCGGACCGACAGCTCCACCATCCGCTTTCCGGGCACCGTCGAGTGCCGGGCGGCGAACTCGGCGTCCATCTCGGTGTTTCGCGTGCGGACGGTGAGCGTGCCGCCCTCGGGCATCGCGTCCCGGGCGTTGACGCAGAGGTTCATCAGCACCTGCTCCAGCTGTGCCGGATCGCCGGAGATGGTCCAGAGGTCCTCGGCGAGCTCGGTCTGCAGCTTCACCGGCTCTCCGATGACGCGGCGGAGCAGGCTCTCGACGTCGAGCACCACCTGGTTGACGCTGAGCGAGCGCTGCGCGAGCGGCTGGCGGCGGGCGAAGGCGAGTAGCTGGCGGACCAGCGCGCCGGCCCGCTGGCACTGGCGCTCGATCTCCGCCAGGTCGGTCTGCGCGTTGTGGTCCACGGTGAGGTCGAGGCGGGCCAGCGCCGCGGCGCTCTGGATGCCGGTGAGGACGTTGTTGAAGTCGTGAGCGACGCCGCCGGCGAGCATGCCCACGGTGTCCATCTTCTGTGTGCGCTGGACCTCGGCCTCGAGGCGCTTTCGCTCGGTGACGTCGCGCACGCTCACCACCAGCCGCTGATCGCCGCCCGGGACCTCGGCCACCGCCAGCTCGAGGTGGACCATGGTCCCGTCACGGCGGCGGGCCTCGCTGGACCGGCTGCCCTGCCCGACGTAGCCCTGGAAGCCCGGCGGGAGCAGCTCGTCCGCCGGACGCCCGACGACCTCCGTCGCGTCGACGCCGAAGATGCGCTCGGCGGCAGGGTTCATGCTCACCAGCAGGCCGCCCGCGCTCACGGTGAGCAGCCCGTCGGGGACGTGCTCCATGACCGCCCGGAGGTCCATCTCGCTCCGGCGAAGCGCGGCATCTGCCCTGCGGCGCGCCGCGCGGTGAACCGCCTCGGCACACTCTCGCTCCACCGCTGGCGCGAGGCGGGCCAGGTTGTCCTTCATCAGATAGTCGTGCGCGCCGGCCTTCATCGCCGCGACCGCATGGGCCTCGTCTACCGTGCCGGAGACGAGGATGAAGGGGACGTCGAGCCCGCTCTCTTGAAGCCGGGCCAGCGCCTCGAGCGCGTCGAACTGGGGCATCCGGTGGTCCGAGACGATGACGTCCCAGGGCGCCGAGAGGAGCGCCTCCTGGAACGCGTCCGCGGTGTCCACGCGGTGGAAGCGCACCAGCCGCCCCTCGGTCTGCAGCGCGTGCACGATCAGGGTCGCGTCTGCCTCGGAGTCCTCGACCAGGAGGACGCGGAGCGCGCTGCGTGTGGAAGCCGGGAGTCTCACGAGGCGGAGGAGCGCGATCTGAACGCCCGCGCCTGAACACAACAAGGTGGGTTGATGCGCAGGCACGGCGCCGCTGTGTGCGCGGGGAGCGCAACGTGCTACGTGCGGCGTCGATGCGGACCTGGGACGCGCTCGTGGTCGGCTCCGGTCAGGCAGGCGTGCCGCTGGCGGTGGCGCTCGCCCGTGCGAATCGCCGGACGGCCATCGTCGAGCGCGCGGACGTCGGCGGCACCTGCATCAACGTCGGGTGCACCCCCACCAAGACGCTCGTGGCGAGCGCCCGGGTCGCGTCGCTGGCCGGGCGCGCCGCCGAGTACGGCCTCGAGCCGCTCGAGCCCCATGCGCGCTGGTCCGCGGTCCGCGAGCGCGAGCAGTCCGTGGTGAGACAGTTCCGGGCCGGAGGCGAGCGGCGGCTGCAGGACGCGGACGTGACGCTGCTGCGCGGCGAGGCGCGCTTCGTCGGACCGCGACGGATGCAGGTGACCGCCCGGGACGGCACGTCCGAGGAGCACTCCGCGCCCCTGGTGGTGCTCAACACCGGGGTCCGCCCGCGGGTTCCCGGGCTACCGGGGCTGGAGGCGGTGCCGACGCTCGACTCCTCGTCGATCCTCACGGCTCCCGAGTTTCCCTCCCGGCTGCTGATCCTCGGCGGGGGATTCATCGCGCTCGAGCTCGGTCAGATCTTCCGGCGGCTCGGAGCGGAGGTGACCATCGTCGAGGCCGGGCCCCGGCTGGCCGCGCGGGAGGACGAGGAGATCTCCACGGCCCTGGAGCAGATCCTCCGCGACGACGGCATCAGGCTCCACCTCGGCGCGCGGGCGAAGCGCACGGAGCGAGCGCCTGCGGGCGTCCGGCTGGAGCTCGAGGCCGGCGAGGTGCTCGAGGGGACGCACCTGCTCGTGGCGGTGGGCCGTACCCCCAACTCCGATGCGCTGGACTGTCCCGCGGGAGGCATCGCGCTCGACGCGCACGGCTTCATCCGGGTGGACGACGCCCTGCGGACCTCGGCCGAGGGCGTCTACGCGGTCGGCGACGTGACCGGCGCGCCCCAGTTCACCCACGTCTCCTACGACGACTACCGGGTGCTCCGCGGCGAGCTCCTCGGCGGTCCGCCGCGTTCGCGGGTGGGGCGTCTCGTCCCTTACACGCTCTTCACCGATCCGCAGCTCGGCCGGGTGGGCATCACCGAGGCCGAGGCTCGCGCCCGCGGGCTGCCGATCCGGGTGGCCCGGTTGCCGATGACCTCGGTGGCCCGGGCCATCGAGGCGGGCGAGACGCGCGGCGTGCTCCGCGCGGTGGTGCATGCCGAGACGGAGCGCATCCTCGGGTTCGCCGCCCTCGGCTTCGAGGGGGGCGAGCTGGCCTCGGTGGTGCAGACCGCGATGCTCGGGGACCTGCCCTGGACCGTCCTCAAGGACGCCATCTATCCGCACCCCGGGCTGGCGGAGTCGCTGAACAACCTCTTCGACGCCTGGGTCTAGGGCGGCCGGTAGTCGACGCAGCGCCAGGCACGGAAGCGGCGGACGATGCGGTCGCCGCGGCGGACCAGCAGCGGAGGCTCCTGGTCGATCCGTCCACAGCGCGGGGTGAGTGACGCAGGCGGGGTTCCGGAGGGCCCCTCGTCGAATCGTCGCGGGTCGGAGTCGAGGAAGAGTCCGTTTCGCCCGGCGAGCGCCCGGACGTCGAGGCCCACGAGATCGAACTGGAGCGCAGGCTGCCCGAGCAGATTGCGGCCGTAGGCCTCCACCGTTCCGTCGAGCAGCAGCTCCGCGGTGGTCTTGTAGTCGTCCGCGGAGAAGGCGAACTCGCCCGGAGCCAGGCGCGCACGGGTCTGCTCGCGGAGCGACCGCCAGCCCACCCAGGTGTCGTCGCCCAGACGCACCGGGTACGCGAACAGCTCCACCAGCACGACGGCATGCACGAGCGCCGATGCCACGACGTTCCAGCGCAGCAACCAGGGGCCGGATCGCCGGGCAGCCCACAGCGCGGCGGCGACCCAGAGCGGCAAGGGCCAGTTCGGCTTGACCACCGCCCCCAGGCTCACCACCAGGAGCACGAGCGCGGGCACGAGGGAGAAGGCAGCGAGGAACAGCTCCTCTGCCGGGAGCGAACGCCGGAGCAACCGCGGGACCGCGTGCACGGCCTCGCGTCCCCACGCCCAGAGCAACGGGGGCAGCACCAGCACCAGCTGCGAGCCCACGAGGCCGAGCAGGTTCCACGGCGACAGCCCGCGCGCTTGCTCCACCCGTCCCGCCGTCTGGAAGAGGAATGAGACCCAGTCGTGTCGTGCGTTCCAGATCCAGACCGGTGCGGTGGCCAGCCCGCCCACGAGGAGGCCCAGCCATGGCCACGGTGTGAGGAGCGCGCGGCGTCCCCGTGGCAGGAAGAGGAGCAGCACACCGGCGCCGAGAAGCAGGAACGCCGCGGTGTACTTGGAGTCGAACGCGAGGCCGGCGCACAGCCCGGCCGGCAGCCACGCTCGCTCGCGCCCGTCGAGGAGCGCCTCGGCGAGGAAGCAGAGGGTCCACGTCCACGCGGCGACGAGGGGCGCGTCTGGCAGCGCGACGACCGTGAGGACGCTGAACGCTCCGGTGGTGGCCAGGAGCAGGACCGCCGGGCCAGGAGCCTCCGGCACCAGCCGGCGCGCCAGGCGCACGACGCCCGCGAGCGTCACGGCGCCGAAGAGGAATGGCACGAGCCGCAGGACGATGGGCGGCGGAGGATGGAGACTCGACGGAAGGGCGAGCGCCCACGCCAGCGCTCCCGGGTGGTCGAAGTAAGAGAGCGCGGGGTGACGCGCGTAGAAGACGTAATAGGCCTCCTGCGGGACGACCTCGAAGAGGCCGCCGACGAAGAGGCGAACGAGCTGCAGGACGATTAAGACACGGAGCCAGCGCGCGGCGAGGATCACAGCAGGTCCTCGGAGCGGTTCCATTCACTGCACGGATTCGCAACCACTGCAGCGAGTGGTGTCGGCCGCGCAGCGAGCACTGTGCCGGCGCTCGCCTGACAGCACTGTGGTTGTCGCGTCCGAACTCGGGACGCAATCACCCCAGCGCCAGGCCCGTATCGGCACCCGGAGGGGACCACTCGAGTGGACTCGTCCGCGTTCACTTCTTCTTGGGAGATACCGTGAAGCCAGTCATCGCAGCACTCGCATTCCTCGGCGCCGTCGCCTGCGCCACCTCCGGATCCGGCGTCGATCCCCGCCTGGAGTACACCTACAACAGCTCGGTGACCGGCGTGATCGTCGTTCCCGAGGCCACCGCCGGCTCGAACGTCTGCAACAACCTGGCAGTGGTCGCCGCGGTTGGCGACACCCAGGTGGGCCGCTCGACCATCCGCCCGAGCAAGGGCCGGTGCTCGTACCAGATCGACAACCTCCCGTCCGACAAGGACCTGACGGTGAAGGTGCAGCCGGCCTCCGACCTGAAGTGCCAGGACGGGTCGCCGATGGCCTTCGTCTCGGACGACCAGGCCCCCCTGAAGCTGGAGCCGTCGCAGGGCAAGCTGCACGACTTCCGCGCGCAGTGCGGCACCACCCGCAGCTAGTCGCCCGGAAGGTCGAGA
>CAZDSB010000453.1:0-7303 GCA_964507515.1 uncultured Myxococcaceae bacterium | reverse complement strand
GGGCGCCGCCTCGGTCCGCTCGGGGCTGGAGGCAAGGGCGAGCTTCACCGCCGCCTAGGAGATGACGATGATCCGAGTTTCTCGCCTCCTGCTCCCGGTCCTCTCCATGGCCGTTGCCTGCGCGTCGGCGCCTCCCCCTGGGCCCCCGGTCAAGACCGCTCCGCAAGCCGGCGTCGCGACCGAGCTGGCGAACAATTTCTACCGGGCCATGCAGGCGAACAACGTGACCGCGGCGTCGGAGCGCTTCAGCGACGCGCTGAAGCAATCGATGCCTCCCGACCGCCTGCGCGAAACATTCGAGACGCTCCGCTCTCAGCTCGGCGACCTCAGATGGTGGCAGCCGACGGCGCAGACCCGGGAAAGTGACTTCACGAAGCTGTTCTACCGACTGGAGTTCGACCGGGGCAGCATGTCGGGCCTCGTCACGGTGCATCCGGAGGACCAGACGATCCTCTCGGTGCAGTTCCTGCCTCCGCGCTGATCTAGTTGACGACGATGTTGTCCAGCCCCGTCGGGTTCGGGCAACACGGGGCGGCGGGATTCACGAGCTGGATGACGAGCGCATCGATCTGCGCACTCGCATCCGGATTGCCGACCGTCGCGAAGTTGCCGTACGTGTTCGGCTGCGTGTCCTGAAGGGTGAAGACCGTCTCGCCGTTGGCGACGCCCCTGATGACGTACGGGATCGGCGTGGTGCTCGAATAGACATCGACGGACTGGAACGTGAACTTCCCGGCGGCAGCGGTCACGCGGATCTGGCCGGTGGTCGTTTCGCCGGCGTCGGACATGAAGCCGATGAACGGCGGGGGGTATCCGTAACCCGTCCAGACGGTCCAGTTGGACGTGGTCGCGGTCACGGTGAATCCGCACCTCGTGTAGGTCGTGACCGGCGCTGCGGGAGCGCCCGACTCGTCGAAACCGATCACCGGACAGGCCGTGGACGCGCCCGGCGGGGTGTCCGCGACCAGGAACCCGGGGATCGCTACCTTGGAATTCGTGGATCCTCCGCAGGCCGAGAGCCCGAGGCAGGCGGTCAAGGCGAAGGAGATCGGGACTCTCATCGGAGTACCCCCTTCCGACCAGCGTAGGCAGCTGGCCGTCGGGGCGGAAAGAGTCTCCGGCGTCGGACTTCACCTGCGACAAGGACCGGCGTCGTCGCGGCGCCCCTAGGGGTCGCAGGAGTCAGAACGGCCGCAGCAGGGCGAGCGGTGCGAGCGCCCGAGCCATCTCCCTTCAGCCTCGGTGTCGCGGTCCCGCTGCTTCGCGGTCGTGGCGAGGCAGCGGGACGTCGAGAAATCTTTCGGCGCGGCGGAGGTTCACCGCGCCGTACGGGACGAGGGCCTAGTGCGGAACGTGAGCGCGGCCCTTGCCGTAGAACGGGTCGTTGCCCGGCTTGCCGAGATCGTCGGCGAACTTCGCGATCGCCGAGGCGACCTGGGCAGGCTGCATCTTCCCGCCGTTGGCGGAGACGCTGGGCCGCGCCGCGCCTCATGACCGGGGTTGGTGATGACCCAGCGCGCCGCGTGAGTCTTCAGCGCCCGCGATCAGGGCGAGCGTCCGAGCGCCCGAGCCATCCGGCGATGAAAGGCTCGATCTCTCCCCGAAGAACGTCCTTCAGCCTCGGCGTCGCGGTCCCGGTCCGTGGATCCTCCACGCGCGCGCCGCGTCCGAAGAAGTAGTTCCGCGCCTCGATGTCCCCCGGCCCGGGGCGGATCACCAGGGAAGCCAGCGCGCGAAGCTCGTCGACCGAGACGCCGCCCACCAGGCTCACCTCGCGGCCGGTCTCCTCGTCGAAGGCGTGGAGCTCCGCCGTCACCCGCTCCACGTGCGCTCCGGGACGACGCTTGACGGGCCGGCCTTGAGCCCGCAGCGCCTTCTGGGCCCCGGCCACATGCGGCCAGGTGTGGCCGCGGACCCGGACCGTCGTCCGGCGTCCATTGAGGTGACGCCGGTGGATGCCTTCCTCCCCGGCAAGGAATCCCGGCGCCCCGGGGCCAGCCAGGTGGAGCAGGACGCGAGGGGGACGATCGGCCTCCGCCACCGCGGTGGCCTCGAAGCCGCGGTGGACCGCCCATCCCCGGTACATCGTCACCAGATCCGCGAGCCACGCCCGGTGCTCGTCGTTCTCCTGGGCCGCGGCGAGCTCCAGCATCACCTCGTCGGCAGTGCTACCCCCGGCGGCGACCCGCGCCTCCGCGAGCTGCACCTCACGAGCCGCGTGCTCCACCGCCCTGGCCGCCGCGGCGAGCCGGCCGTCGCCCCGGGCGTCATTCACCAGCCGGCGCGCGGACTCGGCGCTTTGCGCCAGCCGATCCAGCGCCTGGAGCTCACGCTCGGCACGCTGGAATCCACGGAGAACCTCGCCCGCCGTCTGCGGATCGTCCCAGAAGTCGGGAGACTGCGATCGGGTCAGAAGCTCCTCTCGATGCTGCTCGAGCGAGGGCCGTTCCATCGACGCCGCCACCCGGCGGGCGCGCTCGGCCAGCTCGGTGGCCTCGGCGAGGAGGCTCTTCCGGTCGAGCCGGCGCCGGGCGATCACCGTTCCCAGGCGACTCAGCTCCACCTGCGTTCGATCCTCGCGCTCGACGTGGGGCTCCGACCGGACCACGACCGAGCCCCCGGTCGCCTCGATCCGGATCCGCGAGCCCGGGGGCAGGGGCCGGCGGACGATCTCCACCGCCAGGGGGGCGGTGAGGGTCCGCTCGATCTCCCGCTGGAGAAAGCGGGCGCCGAACTGCGGCGAGTACCCGCGCTCGACCAGGAGATCGATGACCTCCGGGGACACCTCCACGTCCAGCCCGCGGACCTGGATGCCCTCGCGCTCGAGCACCCGGCCCACCTCCCGCTGCGCGATGCGCCGGATCTCCACCTTGCCGAGCGGCTGGAAGTGACAGACGGCGTCGAAGCGATTGAGCAGCTCGTGACGGAAGCTGTCTGCCAGGCGCCGATCCACCTCGGCGAGAAGCTCCGCAGGCGTGAGCGTGGGCGCGAATCCGAGCGCCGTGTCGCGATACACCTCCGCGCCGGCGTTGGTCGTGACGATGATCATCACGTTGTTGCAGCGCACCAGCTCGCCGATGGCATTGATGAACTGCCCCTCGTCGAAGAGCTGAAGGCAGCGGTCGTGCACCACCCTGTGCGCCTTCTCGAACTCGTCGAGGAGCAGGACGGCGAAGAGCTTTCCGTCCAGCACCCGGGTGAGCAGTCCCCGCTGCTGGTCGGGCGTCTGCTGCCAGGGGATGCCGAATAGCACGCCGTCGTCGTCGTCCTCGGCATGGTCGGCCATGTTGACCCGCACCAGCCGCTCGGCCGAGCCGAAGACGTACTCGGCCAGCAACCGCGCCAGATGCGTCTTGCCCACCCCGGTCGGACCGGCACAGAGAAAGAGTCCCAGCGGTCGTCGGGAGTCGGTGAGCCCGGCCTTGAGGAGGGCCAGCGTCCGAAGGACGGCCTTCACCGCCTCGGGCTGTCCGAGGATGCGATCGTTGAAGTAGGCCTCCGTCTCCTGGAGGTCCAGCGGCAGCGCATCGTCGACCAGGAACCGCGGGAGCTGTGACACGGCGCAGAAGCGGGACAGCACTCCCTCGGTGCCGAGACTCTCGGCCTTGGCCGCGGCCGCCTCCTCCACCGCGCCCCGGAGCAGGTCGATCGACCTCCCTGGCTCGAACTGGGCGAGGAGGTACTTCTTGGCCAGACGCAGGGCGAGGTCCCAGGCGGCAGGCTCGATGACCAGCCCGCGTTGCGTCTCGAGGCCGGCGGCCACCTGGCCCAGGATGGCGCGGCTCCGCTCGGGGCTCGGTTCCGCAACCGCCACCACATGGACCAGGTCCGCCACGCCGCCCGCTCCTCGCAAGAGCGCCTGGGCGCCCCGGGGATCGGCCTCGAGCACGAAGCGCAGGCTGCTGGAACGGAGCGAGTCGGCGAGCGGTCCGAGGAGCACCGTATTCGCCGCCAGCTGCGCCTCGAGGAGCACGACGATGGTCGGTCCCGGCAGCGCCTCCAGGCGTTCGACCAGTGCGCTCCACGAGTTGCCGATCTCCTCCTCCTTTCCGGCGCGAGAGAAGAAGGCGCGGACCGAGAGCTCCAGCACCCGCGCGCCATCCAGTGCCTCTCCCCCCCGGCCATGGGCCACGCGCTGGGCGAGGGCGTGGATCCGAGCACTCTTTCCGACGCCTGGCTCACCGGAGAGCAGGAGGTGCTGGGTGCCGCGGGCGAGAAGCGCCTGGACCGCCGTCACCTCTTCGTCGATGCCATGGATCGACGGCAGACGGCCCTCGCGCGCGAGCTCGGTGAGATCACGCTCGAACGGTTTGCCCTTGCTGGGTGCCCCCGCCTTGGCCATGGCAACCGCGCACTCTACGGCGTCCTGCTCCCGCGTCGTGGCTCGATCTGGCGCCTTCGTCAGCCGATCGGCGGCTTCCACTGTTCCAGATCGTGTTCCTTCAGCTTGTTGTAGATGCTCCGGCGGGAGATCTTCAGAAGTCGAGCGGCGAGGGCCTTGTTGCCGCCGGCCCTTCTCATGGCATTGATGAGGAAGTTCCGCTCGACGCTCTTCAGGCGCCCCTCCAGCGTCTCCCCCTGGGCCGCGTCGGTGACCAGGGGGTCATCGCTTGGTGCGTCGCTGAGGGCGTCGCGTACTTCCTGAACGGAGATCAGCTCCCCGTTCGACAAGACCGCCAACCGTTCCACCACGTTCTCCAGCTGCCGGATGTTGCCCGGCCACTCGAAGTCGCGGATGACGTCCATGGCTTCGCGTCCAAATCGCAGGCCAGGGCGGCGGTTCTCGATTGCAAACCGTTCGAGGAACTGGAGCGCGAGCTGCTCGATCTCGCCCCTCCGCTCCCGCAGCGGCGGAATCCGGATCTGAATGACGTTGAGCCGGTAAAAGAGATCTTTCCGGAACGTTTCGTCCTTGACCATCTTCTCCAGATTTCGATGCGTCGCTGCGACCACCCGAACGTCAGCGGTGAGCTCGCGGTCACCGCCGATGCGGGTGTAGCAATGCTGCGGGGAGACGAGCTGGAGCAGCTTGACCTGAAGGTGCATCGGAACGTCGCCGATCTCGTCGAGGAACAGCGTTCCGCCCTGAGCCCAGGTCACCCGACCTTCCTTTCGCTTCGGGCCGCAGCCCGTGAACGAATTGGGCTCGTGCCCGAAGAGCTCCGATTCGAGGAGCTGTTCGGGAATGCCTGTGCACTGGACGGTGATGAAAGGACCGCTCTTTCGGGGACTCAGATCGTGCAGGGTCTGCGCCGCAACGTTCTTCCCGGTGCCCGACTCGCCGCGGATCAGCACCGTGCTCATCCCCTGCGAGGCGCGGCGGACGGCTTCCAGCGCCTTCTCCATCGTCGGCAGCTGCTGGAGGATGGCGCGGGTCTGCCTGGAGTGAGACCGACTCTCACGTCCCTCGGGCGGAGCGGTGTTGATTGCCTTCTTGAGCGACGCCACCAGCTCCTCGAAGTTCCAGGGCTTCTCGACGAAATCCGCCGCTCCGATCCGCATCGCCTGCACGGCGATGGGAATGCTGGCGTGGGCGGTGAGCATCACCACCGGAGTCCCGGGATGATCACGCTCGATGCGCTCCAGGAGCTCCATGCCGTCCATGCCGGGCATGCGGAGGTCGGCGAGCACCACGTCGGCGAAGGCGTCGGTCAGGAACTCCAGCGCCCTCTCGCCGGAGGGCACGTGAAAGACCTCGAAGCGCCGCTCATCGAGCGAGTCCTCCGTGGGCTTCCATTGCTCGAGCTGGGCGCTGAGGATCTCCCCCACCGCCATGTCGTCATCCACGATCAGGACCGACTGCCGAGCGTCGTCCACGGTCGCTCCTCACTGTGTCGCGAGCGCGAGCGTGACGATCGTTCCCTTCCCGGGCCGACTCTTGATCCGGAGGTCGCCGCCGTGGGTCTCCGCGACCCGTCGAGCGAAGGCCAGGCCAAGGCCGCTCCCGCCCGGCTTGGTGGTGTAGAAGCTTCGAAGGCGGTCGCGGGTGCGTGCATCCATGCCCGCCCCATCATCCTGGACGGAGAGACACACGTGGCTCTCGTCCCACCAGCCTGTCCTCACCATGATGTTGCCCCCCTGTGGCAGCGCCTCGACTGCGTTTCGCAGAAGGTTCTCGAGCGTCTCCCGGAGCAACTCGGGGTCCCCGATGATCAAGGGGAGTGACTCGTCGAGCTCCGACTCGATCCGGACCTTCTCCCCGCGGACGAACGACTGCAAGGCGAGGACGCCACTTACCACTGAGTTGAGATCCAGTTCCTGGTTCGCCGGCTGAGCCGTTCCAAGTTTCCTGTAATCCCCGACCACCTTTTCCAGTCGCTGCACCTGGGTGAGGAGCAGTCCGACCACTCTGGCCTGCTCGGCGATGCTCTGGCCGCGCTCCAGCTCTACTTGGAGGAACTCGGCCGCACCCTTCAGCGCGGCAATGGGGTTCCGCAGATTGTGAGCGAGCTGATCGGAGAAGTGACCGAGGAGAACCAGCTGCTCCCGCTTCTGGCGCCCTTCGCTCCGCTTGCCGTGGAGGCTCATGCCGATGACCAGCGCCACCAGCGTGGCCACGGTGAGGACAAGCAGCACCACCGCGGGCGCATCGGAGCGCCGGGCGACGAAGAGCCATGCCATCACCCCCAGACCGGCCGCCAGCCCCGCCATCGGAATCAGCTTCTTGGGGATCGCGAACTCCGAGAAGCCCGGGGCGAGCACGACCACCGAAAGAATGACCATGAAGACGATGAAGCCGAACAACCCGAACCTCGGCACGGCGCGCAGGAAGCCGGTCAGCCCCAGGGCAAACAGGACCGCGAATGCCATCAGCACTCCCCAGGCCCGCCACCGCTCCTTCGGACCGGCACGGATGCCATGGCGGACGAGGAGCCAGAGGCCCACGGGGGACATCACCACCAGATGCCCGACGTTGAGGTTGTACCAGAGCGATGAGTCGGTGAATCTCCGCCCCCACTGCGCAAGCGCCCCCAGCTCGCCGACGAGCGCGAGGAGCGATGGAGCGGCCGTGAGGAGGCCCCAGGCCCAGCTCACGACAAGAAGCCAGCGGAACCGGGTGAGTCGGCCAGTGAATACCAGCACGAAACCCAGGGCGAGGGGGATCGAGAGAGGGGACAGCGCGTGGTCGAGGAAGTGCCAGGCAACCACGGTCTCTCCCGAGGCGTGCCAGGCGTCGTCGGCGAGGTTCCAGGTCGTGAGAACCAGCAGGAGGAGCGCCAGCGGTGGCGCCAGCGTCAGAAGCTTGGGTCTGCATGGTGTTGGTGGTACCGGTGTTGGTGGCACCGGTGTCAGGGTCGGCGGG
>CAZDSB010000452.1:0-4290 GCA_964507515.1 uncultured Myxococcaceae bacterium | reverse complement strand
GCGGCGCTTCTACGCCAACGACAAGCTCGCCACCGGCAAGTTCAAGGAAGACCTGGCGAAGGTCATCGAGCAGTCGAGCTTCAAGCTGGTGAGCCAGCTCGAGGAGAAGAAGGAGTACGCCGCCGCTGCCCAGGCCTACCTGGACTTCGTCAAGGACTTCCCCAGGACCCAGATCGCGGACAAGGCGCTCTACAACGCCTCCACCGACTTCTATAAGGCGCACATGCTGGAGAAGACGCTCGCGACCCGCGAGCTCCTCTTCCGCAACTACCCGCAGAGCCCGCTGGTCCCTGCTTCCCAGCTGGCCAACGCCGAGGGGTACGAGGCCATCGGCGACTTCGAGCACGCCGCCGAGGCCTACGAGCTGTACGTCAACGGCTACGAGAAGCAGCTGGGACCCGCGCAGAAGACGGCGAAGAAGGGGAGCAGCAAGAAGAAGAAGAACGGCCGCGCCGCGCCGGTCGAGGAGCCGAAGAAGGAAGGGCCGGTCTGGGAGGAGTCGAAGGCGCAGATCGCCCTCTTCAACGCCGGCGTGTACCGCGAGGGCCTCGGCCAGCTCCGCCAGGCGCTGAAGGACCGCGAGCGCTACCTCGAGATCTGGCCCGCAGCGAAGGACAGCGAGACGGTGGCTCTCTCCATCGCCGACCTGCACGAGCGGATGAACCAGTACGGCAAGGCCGTCGCCTTCCTCGACCAGCGCGCGCGGGATCAGGAACGCGACCCGAACAAGTTCCTCGGCGCCCAGGCCCGAATCCTCCGGATCGAGGACCAGAAGCTGAAGAACCCGAAGGCGGTGGCCCGCCGGCAGAAGACGATCCTCGAGTACTACGACAAGCTCTACCGGAAGCAGAAGGACGCGCTCGAGCCCGCAGCGAAGGAGGCGGTGGCCCGCGCCCAGTACGCGAAGAACGAGGAGCAGTTCGCGTACTACGCCCGGCAGAAGCTCCACTGGGGCAAGGGCGGAGATCCGGTGAAGGGCTTCCGCGACAGCATCAAGGACAAGGGCAAGTCGCTCGACGAGATCAACCGCATCTACACCAACGTGGTCGCCCTCGGCGCTCCCGAGCCCGCCGTCTGCTCGCTCCGCAAGATCGGCCTGGCCTACGAAAACATGGCGGACTCGGTCGCGAACGCGCCGATGCTCAAGGCGCTGCCGCCCGAGGCCCAGGAGGAGCTGAAGAACCAGCTCGAGCAGCAGGCCCAGCCGATCCGGGAGAAGGCGGCGGATCACTTCGCCGCGGCGGTCACCAAGAGCCGCGAGTTCGCCGTCCGCAGCGAGTGCGCGACGAAGAGCCTCCAGGCGTTGCGCACCACCTACCGGCCGGCGCAGTACCCACCGCTCCTCGAGGAGCTCGCCAACCCGCGGCAGGACCGCGGAGTCCTGCCTCCCGCGCCGCAGCTGCTGACGTCGGTGCAGCCGGCCAACACCGCGGTGGTGCTCAAGGGGACCGCCGCGACGCTTCCGGCCGGCAAGCCGGTGGTGAGCCGGGACACCCAGGGTTCGCAGCCGAGCGGACGCCAGGACGACGCGAGCGATCTCCGGCCCGGGCAGCGTCCCTCCGACGCGGCGCGCGCCCCTGACGTCGTGCCAGCCAGCGCGACACAGCCCAAGAAACCGGCCGCCGACGCCGAGCCCGAGGACGTCCGCCAGTGAGCCCCCAGCCCGCCATGACCCCGAGCCGCCTCGCAGCCGCCGTCCTCACCGCGCTCCTCGCCACCGCCTGCGGCACCAGCGCTCCGGCACAGAAGACGCCGGGCCCGGTGACCGCGGCTCCTGTCACCGGCCCGTCCACGCCCAACAGCCGGGCGGTGCTCCTGTTCGAGGACGCCACCAAGGCGGCGGAGGCGCAGGCCAAGTCGGGGCAGCGCGACGATGCCGCGCTCGAGCGCCGCTTCCAGGCCGTGCAGCAGGCGGATCCGACCTTCGCGGAGGCCGACTACAACCTCGGCGTCCTCGCCGAGCGCCAGGGGAAGCGCGACCAGGCCTTCGCGCTCTACCGCTCAGCGCTCCAGAAGAAGCCGTCGCTGAAGCCGGCCGCCGAGGGGCTCGCCCGGCTCACCCGCGCCCAGGGCGACCTGCCCTCGGCCATCGCGCAGTGGAACGACATCGCCCGGGCCTTCCCCGACGACGCCGAGAGCCGTGCGCAGCTCGCCGAGCTGTACCGGCTCGCCGGCGATCACGATCGCTCGCAGGAGATGTCGCGCCAGGCACTCATCCGCGACCCGAAGAACCTCGACGCGTACAAGACGCTGCTGCGGAGCAACCTCGACCGGAAGCAGTTCGCCATGGCGGAGCTGGTCGGCGTCCGCGCGCTGAAGATCTCCACCAGCGATCCGGATCTCTATCTCGCCATCGGCGACGTGCAGATGGCGAAGGGCGCTCCGGACAAGGCGTCCGCCCAGTATCAGAAGGCGCTCGAGGCGAACGGCAGCTTCGTCCCGGCACGGCTGGCGCTTGCGCGGCTCGCGCTCCGCGATGAGGACTTCGCCGCCGCCGAGAAGCACCTCTCGCGCGCGGTCACCGACGGCGGAGGCAGCGCCGAGGTCCACCTGGACCTGGGCGTGGCGTACCGGGGACTCGGGCAGCCGGACAAGGCGCTCGCCGAGTACGACACCGCCGAAAAGCTTCAGCCCAAGCTGGCCGCCATCTACCTGAACCGCGGCATCGTGCTGCAGCGGTACAAGGACGCGCCCGACAAGTCGCTCGAGCTCTACAAGCGGTACGTCTCGCTGTCCGGCGGCGAGTCCGCGCTCCCCAGCGATGCGCCGGTCCTCGCGCTCCGGCGTGAGGCCGAGGCGCTGGTGGCGGCGAAGTCACAGGCGCGCGTCCAGGAGCAGCAGGCGAAGACGCTCGAGCAGGCGCAGCAGCTCCAGCAGCAGCGGGCCAAGGATGCCGAGGAGCGGACGGCGAAGGGGACGCCCGCGAAGGGCACCCCACAGGACACCGGAAAGCAGGGTCCGGACAAGCTGTAGGCGCGTGTGGTCGGCATGCGCTGTAGGCAGGGAGGTCGGGGTTTGGTGTGGCCTCAGCCGTTCGATGTAGATTGAAACGCTGGCGGGTCTCCCCGAGGTCGGGGGAGCACTTCGGGGGTTGGACGCGTGTACCGAGTGTGGATTCTGGTGCTGGTGCTCATGCCGTGGGTCGCTGCCGCGCAGGACAAGTCCGCGGCCAGCTCCGCGGAGGCCGCTGCGGCCAAGGCACAGAAGCGCAGCGAGTTCAGCTTCGAGGAGGACACCATCGAGGGTGACCTCAGCCGGCCGGACGGCGAGTACGTCGAAGCACTGAAGCGGGTCCCGCACTCCAATCTGATCCGGATCCGCGAGGAGTATCGCGACAAGGTGATGCAGTCGGTGGACGAGCTGTAGTCTTCGATAGAGAGCGACGAGCGACCGTGTCCGTTCCCCTCACACTCAAGGTCTTCAAGGGCGACTCGATGGTCGCCGCGAAGGACTACGACCGCGACATCATCAAGATCGGCCGGCTGGCCTCCGCCCACCTCTGCCTCGACGACGACAAGGTCAGCCGCATCCACTCGGTCATCGAGGTTGCCCCGGACGGGAAGCTCTCGATCATCGACATGGGCAGCGTCGAGGGCACCTTCGTCAACGGCAAGCGCGTCAACAAGGGCAGCCTGACCTTCGGCGACGAGATCCGAGTCGGCAACACGCTGATCAGGGTCGAGGACGGAGCGTCCGCCCGCGCCGCCGCCGCGCTCGCCGCCACCGCTGCGCAGGCGCCTTCCCCGAGCGTCACCACCGCGCATTCCCACTCGAACGGCAACGGCATCTCCGCTGCCGCGGCCCTCGCCGAGGCGGCCCGCGTCGTTCCGGTGGCGGCCCCTCCGGCCATCGCTCCCGTTCTCACGCCGGCCCCCGCGGCTGCTCCGGTCGCCGCGCCCACGCCGGCGCCCGCCCCGGTCGTCGCCCGGCCGGTCGTCGCGCCGCGTCCCGCCGCCCCCGAGTCGGAGTGGCCGCGGCTCGATGCTCGCGCCCGTCCGGTGCGTCGCAAGGGCGCCGGACCGCTCGGCCTCGAGCTCCGCTTCCGCTGGGGCGATCAGATCCTCGCCGAGCAGCTGCTGGGGCCAAAGCACAAGGGCGAGTTCAAGATCGGCAGCGGCGCCGGGGTGGACTTCATCGTCGGCGACCAGCGGCTGGGCGCTCCGTCCTTCGCCTTCGTCACCGCCGACGGCGCGGGCGGCTTCACCCTCCGCATCACCGGGCAGATGACCGGCGAGCTGGAGCGGAAGGGCCGCATCGTCACCCTGATGCAGGCGATCGAGTCGGGGATGG
>CAZDSB010000451.1:0-6787 GCA_964507515.1 uncultured Myxococcaceae bacterium | reverse complement strand
GCCGTTCAAGTTCGTCGGCGGCCGGCCATCGCTGGACCTGCTCAACACCGCCGACTGGCCCTCCACCGGGCCCGCGCGGGATCGGCTCTCGAGCTACGAGCGGTTCCTCGAGTGGGGGCTCGAGGCAGGTGTCCTCGATCCGGTCGCGGCGGGGCGGCTCAGGAAGCGCGCGGCCGCCGACCCTTCGGGCGCCGGGCGGTCACTGGAGAGGTGCCTGGAGCTCCGGCGAGCCCTGCACCGGACCGTCGTCGCGATCGTGGCGGGTCGTGGAGTGGCGGCGGCTGCCGATCGGCTGGGCCCGTTCCTCCACGAGGCGCTCCCGCACCTCGCGCTCGAGCCGGGTCCGGCCGGAGCCGGCGGTCTGCGCGCCGGCTGGTCGGGGCTCGACGCCTCCCTGGACGGACCGACGTGGCCCGTCGTCTGGGACGCGGTCCAGCTCCTCCTCTCCGACGAGGCGTCGAGGCTCCGGGTTTGCGGCGGGCAGGACTGTGGCTGGGTCTATGTCGACCGGAGCCGGAACGGCCTGCGACGCTGGTGCGAGATGGAGACCTGCGGAACAACTGCGAAGAACCGGCGTCGCGGCCGGCGTCCGCGCCCGTCCAGCTCGAGCGGCGGCCGCGAGGACGGGACGACGGTGTAAGGTCCAGCCCATGCGGCTCGTGTCCGGGGTCCGGCTGGGACCCTACGAGGTCGTCGCCCTCCTCGGCGCGGGCGGAATGGCCGAGGTCTACCGGGCCAGGGACACGCGCCTCGGGCGCGAGGTCGCCGTCAAGGTCGTCTCCGAGGCGCTCGGCGCCGACGGTGCCTTCGTCGAGCGCTTCGAGCGCGAAGCGCGCCTGGTGGGCTCGGTGAGCCATCCGAACGTGGTCGCCCTCCACGACGTGGGGGTGCACGACGGCAAGCCCTACTTCGTCACCGAGCTCCTCCAGGGCGAGACGCTTCGATCGCGCCTCGCGAGCGGGCCGGCGCCGCTCCCGACCGCTCTGGCCTGGGCGACCCAGATGGCCGAGGGCCTCGCGGCCGCGCACGACCGCGGCATCGTCCACCGGGACCTCAAGCCCGAGAACGTGCTCATCACGCGCGACGGCCACGTGAAGCTGCTGGACTTCGGCATCGCCAAGGTGATCGCCGGGGCGCAGGAGCCGCAGCCGGTTCCCGACGAGGCGAGCCGCGGCCTGCTCGCGGAGACCATGGCCTCGGCCAGCAGCAAGACCGGCACCGGGGTGGTCATCGGAACTCCCGGGTACATGTCGCCTGAGCAGGTGCGAGGCGATCCGGTCGATGCCCGCACCGACCTCTTCAGCCTGGGAGCGGTGCTTTCCGAGCTTCTCTCGGGAGGACGAGCGTTTCCGGGCGCCACGGCCGTCGAGAGCGGCTACGCCATCCTTCACAACGAGCCACAGGCGCTCCCGGCCACGGTGCCCCCTGCCGTGGCGCTCGTGGTCCGGCGCTGTCTGGAGAAGGACCCCGGGCGACGGTTCCAGTCGGCACGCGACCTCGCCTTTCACCTCGAGGCGCTTCGCTCACCGACGGTCGCCGTCACCACCGCTCCCGCGAGCGCCGGGCCTCGACCGCGCCGGCTGTGGCAAGTGGCCGCCGCCGGCTTCCTCGCCGTGCTCGCGATCGTCGGAGCCCTCTGGATCGGAGGACCGCTCCGGAAGCTCGCCGGGGCCACACGTTCGCACCCCGGGCCGGGGGAAGGCGTGGCGTCCGGTCTCACCCCGTCCATCGCGGTGCTTCCCTTCGTGAACCTGAGCTCGGACAAGGAGCAGGACTACTTCTCCGACGGCATCACCGAGGAGCTCCTGGATGCCCTGGCCCGGGTGAAGGGATTGAAGGTCGCCGGGCGCACGTCGTCCTTCGCCTTCAAGGGAAAGAACGAGGACCTCCGCGCCATCGGCGAGACGCTCGGGGTGGCCAACATCGTGGAGGGCTCGGTCCGGAAGCAGGGCAACCGCGTGCGGATCACCGCCCAGCTGATCCAGGTGTCGGACGGCTTCCACCGCTGGTCCAAGACATTCGATGGCGACCTGACCGACGTCTTCGACCTCCAGGAGAAGATCGCCCGAGCGATCACCGACGAGCTCAAGGTGGTCCTCCAGGGAGACCAGCAGAACCGCCTGGTTCCGGTGGCCACCAGCAATCCGGAGGCGTACTCGCTGTACCTGCAGGCCACGGCGATCTTCAACCGACGCGACGGAGCGCGGTTCCCGGACGCGATCGCGCAGATCGAGCAGGCCCTGCGTCTGGACCCGACGTATGCGCGAGGGTGGTCACGGCTCGCCACGCTCCGGGTGCTCACTCCGATCTATCGGCCGGGAGACTTCGATTCCTCCCTGGCCGCCGCCGAGAAGGCCGCCCGTCGCGCCATCGAGCTCGATTCCTCCCTGGGTGAGCCCCACGCGGTGCTCGGGCTCACCTTCGTGCAACGCCGGCAGTCCCTGGATGCGGAGCCCGCCTTCCGTCGTGCGCTGGAGCTCGATCCCCAGGACGTGACCGCCAATTTCTGGTTCGCGACGAACCTCGTCAGCAACGGCTACCTCCAGCGAGCCAACCGGATTCTGGACAAGGTCCTGACGATCGACCCGATGTATCCGAACGGGCTGAACTGGCGTGCGCTCACCGCCTTTGGGGAGGGGGACGTGGATCTCGCGGAGCGCCTCGCGCGGCGTTCCCGCGATGCTGGCCTGGCTCACGCGGGGCTCGCGCTTTCCTTCGTGGCCGAGGCTCGGGGTCAGCGCGAGGAGGCGATCGTACAGCTCACCTCGGCGCTGAGTGCCCTGTCTCTCGACTTGCCGCAGGGGTTCGCCGAGGCCACTGCGCGCGGCGCCCTCGGTGACGTCCAGGCGCGCGACCGAGCTCTGGCGCTGATCAAGGCCTATCTCGCCACGCGGCCCGCGGTCATCAGCGGCCCCGTGCCCTATGCCTTGATGCGTCTCGGGAGGCCTGGTGAGGCGCTCGAGCTCCTCGAGCGCGGACCCACCGGGAACGACTCGCTGGCCTTCCCCACGATGTGGTTGCCGGCGGGTCGGCCTACTCGGACGTTGCCCGAGTTCTCGCAGGCGGCACGACGCATCGGGCTGGTGACGGTCTGGGAGCAAGAGGGCCCGCCGGACTTCTGCCAGCGGGTGGCGTCCGGGAAGTACGTCTGCCGCTGACGCTCAGCTCTTGGTCTTCCCCAGCGCCAGCACGTAATCGATGAGCGGATCGTAGTCCTGCTCCGGGATGACGTTCCTCCAAGACGGCATCCGGGTGCCGGGCTTGAGTGTCTGGGCGTCCTGGATCCAGGCCTTGAGCGCCTCGCGGGTCGGGTAGTGCTCGTGGGCCTGCCGCAGGTCGGCGATGCCGACGCCGTCGACGCCGTGGCAGCCGACACAGGCGTAGCGCTCGTAGAGACGCTTGCCATCGGCGCTGGCCTTCACCGAGGCGGTGGTCGTCGCGGGCGGAGGAGCCGGCGGGAGGTTGCGCTCGAAGGCGTTCCGGATGGGCGGGACCGTCCGGAGATAGGCGTAGATCGCGCCGACCTCCTCGTCGCTCAGATCGGGGATGAGCGCCATCGGGTAACGGATGGGGGTCCGGTCGGGACGGAAGCCGGTGTGCAGCGCCGCGACGAAGTCGTGCTCCGACCAGCGACCGATCCCCGTCTCCTCGTCGCGGGTGAGGTTGGCCGAGCGGATCGGCTGGCGGCGCAGGTCGAGCAGCGTGTTGCCGCCGCCCATGTAGCCCTCGGACTTCTCGGGCTCGGCGACGTTCATGGTCTTGAAGTCGGCCGAGTGGCAGGCGTAGCACTCGAGCCCGAAGACGAGGTACCGGCCGTAGGCGACCCGATCGCTCGGGAGAGGCGCGGTGATCGGCTTGTCGGGGTAGGGCAGCTTCCCGAAGACCGTGTGGGAGAGGAGCTTGGTCAGGAAGGACGGGCGGGTCACGCCGGGGGGATCCCGATCGACGGCCTCGACCAGCCTCTCGTCCGAGCGGAGGAAGGTGATGATCGACGCCAGGTCCTCGTCCGAGATGTGGGGGAGCTTCGCCATGTACGGCGGGGCGTACTGTCCGTCCCGCTTCACGCCGGTCCGCAGGAGGTACGCGAGCTCGGAATCGGTCCAGGTGCCAATACCCTTCGTCCGCGACCGGGTGATGTTCGGCGCGTAGATCACGCCAAACTCCTCCGGCGCGTCTGCCATGTGCTTCCCGCTCATCCGCTGCGTCGTTGGGTCCATGTGGCACCCGGCGCAGAGCGTGCTGACCAGCTTCTTTCCCCGCGCGAGGCGCTCGGGCGTCGGGTCCGCGCGGAAGGTGACCGTCTCGACCTTGTAGCGGGGGATCCCGTCGATCTGGACGTAGACCAGGAAGCCAGCGACGACGAGCACGATGGCGCCGACCACGAGACCGAGGATCTTGAGAGCGCGTCGCATGAGTGAGGCGCATATAGACCGGCCGGCTGCTCTTGGTGCAGAACATTCCCGTCGGTCGCTCGCCTGCGCGCCACGGACCGCCGTGGCATGACCCCCTGAGCGGCGTGTAGGGTTCAGCGCGGAGGGTTCTCATGGCCGAGTACGTCGTCGCCGGCGCAACCGGGCACGTGGGGTCGGTGGTCGCCCAGACCCTGCTGGACAGCGGACGCAAGGTGCGGGTCATCGTCCGCGACACGCACAAGGCCGAGCGCTGGAAGAAGCGCGGCGCCCACGTGGGCCAGGTCGACCTGTCCAACGTGCACGATCTCCTCAACGGGCTGCGCGGCACCGAGGCCGCGTTCCTGCTCCTGCCGCCCTTCCCGCCGAACACCACCGGCGTCCGAGGCAAGGCCAAGAAGATGATCGACGCGATGGCCCACGCCATCGCCGGCACGGACGTGAAGCACGTGGTCTTCCTCTCCTCGGTCGGCGCTCAGCACGCCGACGGCACCGGGCCGGTGGTCCTGCTCCACGACGCCGAGCAGGAGTTCCGGACGCTCAAGACGCCGGTCACCTTCCTGCGCCCGTGCTTCTTCATGGAGAACTGGGCGCCGGCGCTCCCCGATGCCAAGGAAGGGCTGCTCAACACCTTCCTTCCCGCGGAGACGAAGTGGGCGCACGTCGCCGCCCACGACGTGGGGCTGGCCGCGGGCAAGCTCATCCTCGAGCATCCCAAGGCGCACCGGGTGGTCGAGCTCTCCGGCCCCGAGGACGTCTGCCCGGCCGACGTCGCCCGGGCTCTCAGCAAGTTGCTGGACACCGAGGTCGAGCCCCTGGAGGAGCCGCTCGATCAGGTCGCCGAGGCCTTCACCGGGATGGGCTTCTCGCCCGAGCTCGCGCAGATGTACCAGGGGCTGTACCAGGGCATCGCGTCGAAGCGGCTCGCGTACGAGCACCCCGAGTCGGTACAGCGGGGCAAGGAGACCCTGGAGCAGGCCCTCCAGGGAATGCTGTCCCGGCTCTAGGCGGTCTCGACGCCGGCGGCTGCGAAGGGCCGCCACTTCTCCGGCGCGGGTGCGCGCGTGAGCAGGCTCACCACCACCAGCGAGACCACCGACACCAGAAGCGCGGGGAAGATGGCGTCACGCTCGAGCCATCCCGGGGGCAGGAACGTCGCGCGATGGTCCTGGAGCGCCAGCTGCTGGAGGTTCCAGACGATGGTGATGGCGGTGCCGGCGAGGATGCAGACCACCGCGCCCGCAGCCGTGGCCCGGCGCCAGAAGAACGCCGCCAGCACCACCGGGGTGATGGCCGCCGAGTAGACCGTGTACGCGTACAGCGACATGGCGAGGATCGACTCGCTCACCGTGCCCTGCAGCAGCGCGAACAGGCCGAGCACGACGATGAGCACGCGGGAGACGCGCAGCACCTTCCGGTCCGAGGCGTTCGGGTTCACGAAGCGGGTGTAGACGTCGTTCACGAGATTCGTCGCCGGCGAGAAGAGGTAGTTGTTCGCGGTGGAGATGACCTTGGCGAAGATCGCTCCGACGAGGATTGCCCCGACCAGCGAGGGCATCCCGTTCCGGGCGGTGTAGGGGATGATCTCCCGCGGCTTCACCGCCGGGTCATGAAGAAAGAGTGCTGCCCCGAGCACGGCGATCGCGACGATGAGGATTTCGAGAAGGACCGTCCCGCCGAGCCAGAAGACGACGGAGAGGCGCGCGTCGCGCTCGGTCCGGGCGCTGAAGAACTTCTGGTAGATGCTCTGGTTCCCCATCAGGAGCAGCATCGTCGGGACGAGCAGCTCCATCGCGCGGACGAAGCCGCCCCCTGCGCCGCCGAACTTTCCGAACGCCTGGAAGTACTCGGGCGGCAATGCGGCGCGGGCCCCGCTCCAGCCTCCGGTCTTCGAGAGGAGAAAAGGGATCGAGAGCAGCGCCGCGAAGGTGGCCAGGCTCCCGATGACGACGTCCATGTAGGCGACCGAGGCCATGCCGGCGAGCGCGGTGAAGAGCACGACGAAGCAGGCGATGATGACCATCCCCAGCGCGTGCTCCTTCCCCGCGGAGATGCCGAACGTCTCCCGGGCGACGACGTCGAGGCCGGGGAAGATGATGTGCAGGATGTCGCCGCCGCCCTTGAACTGGTACGAGGCGATGGCGGTGAACGCGAAGAGGATGGCCGCCGCTCCGAGGATGCGGGCCCACACGTCGTAGCGGGTCTCCAGCAGGTCGGGGATGGTGAACTGCGCGAACTTCCGGGCCCGCGGCGCGATGAAGTAGATGACCAGCAGCCCGCACCAGCCGCCTGCGCCTTGCCAGAGCGCCGCGAACCCGTTGCGGAACGCGTTCTCGGCGCCGGCGAAGAGCGAGCCCGATCCGATCCACGACGAGAGC
>CAZDSB010000450.1:0-6335 GCA_964507515.1 uncultured Myxococcaceae bacterium | reverse complement strand
GCCTGCTCGACAACACGCTGGTGGTCTGGGCGAGCGACCTAGGCTACGGCTCGGGCCACTACTGCTACAACTACCCGGTGGTGCTCGCCGGCATGAAGAGCGCGTTTCCCAAGGGACAGGGACGCCATGTCGTCGGCCAGGTCAACTCTCTGGGCGACGTCTACGCGCAGGTCCTCCGGATGCTGGGCGGCACGGACACGACCTTCGGAGCGACCGGTACGCTGTCCAGCGCAGTCGGCTCCGCCAGCTTCAACTTCTATCCACAGATGGGCCGTCCGGGGCTGATCGACAAGGACACCCCGCTGCACTTCGGCGCGCTGGATCTGTAGCTGGCGCGAGTTCCACTCACGCCTCGGTGGGAACGTGCGATGGTCGTCCGTCCGTCGGCTGGATCGCCGGGTGGTCATGACCCTGAACGTCACCTTCCCGCAGCTGCTTCCCCTGGCGGACGTGGCCCTCCTCGTCCTCCGGATCGTCGTCGCCATCGTGTTCGGCGCCAGCGGGTACTTTCACCTGAAGGACCCCGTCGGCCGGTCGAAGAGCATCGAGGCGAGCCCGGCCTTCACGGTGTTCCTCGGCCTGGCAGAGGTGCTGGGAAGCGCGGGGCTCGTGACCGGCGTCCTCATCCAGCCCGCCGCGCTCGGGCTGATCCTCCTCGGCCTGGGAGCCATCCAGAAGAAGGCGATGAAGTGGAAGACCGGCTTCTGGGGCGAGAAGGCCAGCGGCTGGCACTACGACCTCATGCTCGCCGCGATGAACCTCGTCATCCTCACCAGCGCGGGCGGCGACCTCGTGCTTCACCTCTGAACTGGCCGGCCACCGGGGCCGTGCCCATCGCCGGCCCCCGGACCTCCCGGCTCAACCCTTGATGAAGGCCATCAGGTCCGCGTTGATGGTCTCGGCCTCGGTCGTGGGCATCCCGTGGGGGAAGCCCTGGTAGGTCTTCAGGATCCCCTTTCCGCGCGGTGGGCGGGCGAGCCTTGCCTCCGCGCCCCCGGGCGAGCCACGCACTCACGGTGGGCCTGATCGAAGGTGAATCCGGTGAACGCCGGACCTGGCAATGAGAGGCACCGGCCGGCCGTCAGCTCGTGCCGGGAAGGAGCAGGAAGGTGACGTTTCGCGCACAGGCGGCGCGGATCTTCCGCGCCTCGGTATAGGCGTTGCCCTGGTGCCAGGCACGAGCCGCCTCGACGCTGGGGAACTCGAGGATCACCACCCGCCGACCGTCGTGCGTCCCCTCGAGGGCGCTCTCTCCTCCGCGCGCGAGATAGCGGCCACCGGCGGCGGCGATGGTCGGCGGCGCGGCGGCCTTGTACTTCTCGTACGCAGCGGCGTCGAACACATCGAGCATCGCGATGACGTATCCAGGCATGCTCCTCCTCCTTCAGCCCTTCCTGCCCGAAAGCCATGCTCCGGCGGACAGGCACGCGGTGATGACGACCGCGAAGACGATCGGAATGACGAAGAGGTATCGCACGCTCAGGAGCGTGATGACCGCGAAGCACAGGGCGAAGGCCCAGACGCCGACACGCATCGTCGCCAGGGTCTCCGCGTGGAGGCGGGCCAGCTGCCAGGCCAGCACCGCCGAGAAGACATAGAACGCTCCCACCGAGAACCCCGCCGCGAGGAAGAGGTCCCAGTAGCTGCGGCTGAAGCCCTGCACGTCGAAGCGTGACGAGCGCATGAGGCCGAGGAGCGCGTCCACGCCCCAGCTCGGGTCGGACTGCTGGAAGCCCACCGTGTGTCCCACCGCGAACAGGAGCAGAAGGACGGCCACGATTCGATAGATCAGGGACGCCTTCATTCTCTCGCCTCCGGGGGCCGACGCCGGGCAGCATGCCGACCTGCTCCCTCCCGTGCCAGCATTGAAAGCGCGCCCCGGAGCCGCGGCGCTCAGTGCAGCAGCCGGCGGTGCAGCTCCTGGAGCTCCTCGCCCGGCGAGACCCCGAGCTCGTTCCGCAGCCTGCGGCGCAGCGTCTCGTAGACCCTCAGCGCCTCGGCCTTGTTTCCTTCCCGGGCGAGGCCCTCCATCAGCAGCAGATAACCGCTCTCCCGGTAGGGCTCGCTCTCCACCAGCAACCGCCCGACGCGGATCGCGGCCGGCAGCTCCGTCCCGCCAATGCCGAGCGTGGCCCGGGCATAGGCCTCCATCGCCCGGAGGCGAAGGTCGTCCAGTCCGTGGCGCACGTCCGTGACCCAGGCGAGGTCCTCGTCGGGGAAGAACGGCCGCCCCGCGACGAACATCGCGACCTGCGAGGGGCCCCAGGCGTCGTGGAAGCGCCGCTGCGCGATCGCCGACTCCGCGCGGTGAACGGCCTCGGCCGCCGCCTCGAGGTCGACCCAGCTCTCAGCGGGCAGGAGCGGCCGGGTCTCGTCCAGCGGCACGACCCGGCGCAGCTTCGACAGGAGTGGCGCCAGGCCTCCGTCCCGTCCCTCCGGCCAGAGCGCCTCCAGGAGCTGCGACCGGGTCAGGCTGCGATTGCGTTGCACGACGAGGAAGGCGAAGAGCAGCCGCCCCTGGCGGCCTGGCAACCTGCTCTCCATCCGCTCACCATCGACGGTGACGACGAGCCTGCCGCAGAGCTGGATCCTTGCTCGCTCCAACGTCGCGCCAAGATCCTTCCAAACCGCGTTCGGTACGACGGAGGTTAGCCAAAGGAGAAAACCATGGCCAAGCAGATCAAGTGTGAGTGTGGATTCATCGCCCGTGCCGAGAAGGAAGACGAGGTCGTCGAGAAGATCCGGGCGCACATGCGCACTGACCATCCCGAGCTGCTGCAGAAGGTCTCGCGCCCCGACCTTCTCGGCTGGATCGAGGAGGTCTGACATGACCACCGCGTTCGATCCCGCGGCGTACAAGGAGACGACCCGGCTCCAGTGGCAGGACGCGGCCCCGGCGTGGCACGACTGGGGAACGCTGCTGGAGTCCTGGCTCGGCGAGGCGACGGAGCTGATGCTGGACCTCGCCGGGATCGGTCCAGGGAAGAAGGTGCTCGACGTCGCGGCCGGCGCCGGCGGACAGACGCTGAGGGCGGCGAGGCGGGTGGGCCCCTCGGGTGCCGTGCTCGCGACGGACATCTCCTCGAACATCATCGACCTCGCTGCGCGCGATGCACGGGTGGCAGGCCTGAGCAACGTCGCGGCGCGGGTGATGGACGGTGAGAACCTCGACGTCGCCGACGCCTCCTTCGACGCGGTCATCTCGCGCGTCGGCCTGATCTACTTCCCGGACCGGGCCCGCGCCCTCGACGAGATCCGGCGCGTCCTGCGGCCGGGCGGACGGGTCTCGGCGGTCGTCTACACCACCCCGGAGGCGAACGGCTTCTTCTCGGTGCCCATCTCGATCATCCGCCGGATCGCCGGCCTGCCTCCCCCGGGCCCTGGCCTGCCGGGGCCGTTCTGTCTCGGCGGGCCCGGAGTGCTCGAGGACGCATACCGCGCAGCCGGCTTTCGTTCGATCGCCGTGCGCACGGTCCAGGCGCCGGTCCGCCTTCCCTCGGCCGCCGATTGCGTTCGCTTCGAGCGAGAGTCCTTCGGCGCGCTTCACGCCATGCTTGCGAAGGTCTCCGACGCGGATCGCCGGATGGCCTGGACGGAGATCGAGCGCGAGCTGCGCCGCTTCGAGGGACCGGAAGGCTTCGTCGGCCCCTGCGAGCTGCTCGTCGGTTCCGCGCAGAAGTGACGCCGGCTATTCGCGTCGCCAGCCGGTGACGTCCGCTCCGCGGGGCGCGTTCCTCACCCAGCCCTCGACGAGCCTGGGGATGAACCGCTCGTGGTAGGTGAGACGCGAGTACGCGTTGAGGTGCTGGTGGTCACCGCTCCAGCAGTGACCGTCGGTCGCCCCGTAGTCGAAGCCGATCTTCGGGGTGGGATCCTTCAGCGCGCGTACCCGCTCCTCGAAGAGGCGCACGGCTCCATCGAGATAGAAGGTATCCGCCCTTCCGACGACGATCTCCACCAGCTTCCCGCGGAGCTTCGGCCCGAGGGTTGCCCAGTCCCGTGTCAGGATGTTTCCCAGGTCGTAGTGCTCCTTCATGAAGCGGACCGTCTCGGGATCGACCCGGCCGGTCTGCTTGTCGAAGACCCGGCGCGGATAGCCATCCGGACCCACCGGAGCGAAGACCGCCTCCCAGATGTCCCACTGGCCGCCGGAGCGCGAGTGCGTTCCGGCGACGAGCTCGTGGAGATTGTCCTGCTCCATCGTCGACCGGAGGTCGCCGAAGTTGAACCGCGACGCCGGCCGTGGCGTCCGCCGGAAATACCCCGAGGAGGAGTAGGCGTTCTCGTCCTGGTAGAGGTCGACCGTGATGTACCGGCGGAAGTCGATCGGATCCGGACAGGCTGCGATGGCGCCGTCGAACAGGTCCGGGTACAGCAGCTGCGCCGAGAGCGCCTCCCACCCGCCAGTGCTCCCACCGTAAGTGCCGCGCGCCCACGGGCCGAGCCCGCGGAACTGCCGCTCGAGCTCGGGCAGGAAGTCCAGGTAGATCGCGTCCCCGTACGGCCCGACGTTCTCCGAGTTGACGGCGTACGAGTCGTCGAAGAACGGGTTTGCGTGCTGGATCTGCACGAGGAGGACCCGAGGGAAGCGCGCTGACGTCCACAGCTGATGGAAGCGCCAGCCCGCCTCCTGGAGCACCCGCTTGTACCCGTGCTTGTCGCAGAGATCGTCGTGCCCGTCTGGACAGTCGCGCGCGATCCCGGCCGCGTCGGCGGAGGGCAGCGACGGGTCGGGGGGCGTCTCGCGCCAGCCGGAGATCTCGCGCTCGAAGTGGCCGTGGTTCAGGACGAGCGGATAGCGCTGGTCGGGATGGGTGTCCCAGCCCTCGGGCACCAGGACGATGGCGCCGAGGTAGACGTCGCGTCCCCAGAAGCGCGAGAGGCGCTCGCTCCGCCATCGAACGTGCTTCACGTACTTCGTGTCCGGCGTCGCTGGGAGCGGCGGCAGGACGTGGTCGAGCGTGAGGGTAACGGTGCCGCTGGAGCGCGGATCGATCTCGACGCGCACCGGGGTCGAGACCGGGTTCCCCGGCGCGAGCGCCCACTGCTGTCCTTCTCCGCGGTCCGGGGGCAGCTCGAGGACGCGGCCGTCGGACCGCCGGAAGGTCTCGTACGGGTGCAGCATGGCCTGGGCACGGACCGGTCCGGGAGGCAACGCGGTGAGACTCCTCACCGGGTAGCCGAGGACGTCACCCTCGAGAACGGCCGACGCGCCAGGCGCGAGATCGCGCACGTCGATCCCGAAGATCTGTGCGGTGCGGTCCACGTCCGTCACGTGCTCCCGCGGCTCGCCGTCCGGGTGGGTGTCGAGCACGACGAGCAGGCGGCCGCTCACCGGCGCGGCGACCACGCCCGGCTGGACCCGCACCTCGAAGCGCAGGGGTCCGGACTTCGGAGGAGCAGCCGAGCCCGGTGCCGCGGACGCGCAACCGAGAAGCAGCGAGAGTGATGCGGTGAGTGGGCGGAGCACGGCCCGACTCTGGACGATGGAGTCGTTGCTGTCGCGATCGATCTGCGGCGTTCCGCGGCTTCCGTCGACCGCCACCTCAGGTCTCAGCTTCCCCGATAGCTTTGCCGCGTGCGTGGCGAGCACGTTCATCAAGGTGGGGTTCAGGCAGTCGTACGGCTCGAGGCGGAGCTCCTTGAGCCGCGCACGCACCTCGCCCATCCGCGAGGGAGGGAACCCGGACTCGATGATCGACGACACGAAGGCTTGCGCTGAGAGCGGCGGGTGCACGCAGATCCACGCGGACCGGCGGCTCGCCGACGTTTCGGCGGTGCCTCCACAGCGGACGCAGGGGCATGTGGATACGACTTCGGGGGGCGGAAACGCGGTCTCGAGGCTCGCGGCGACAAGCCACGAAGGAGGGACGATGAGGGAGAAGCAGAAGCATCACGCTACCGGCCGGACGACCGTCACTGCCTACGTTCCCACGAGATTCGACGAGCCCCCGGCCGGGCCGGCGCTCGTCGAGATCCAGCTGACGGAGACGTTCACCGGCGACGTGGAGGGTGTGGGAACGGCTCGCGTCATCCAGGAGGCGCGCAGAGACGGGTCAGCGAGCTTCGTGACCATCGAGCGCGTCCGGGGCGCGGTTGCGGGCCGCAAGGGCACGTTTCTCCTCCAGGTCAGCGGCACGGTCCGCGGCAAGGACATGAGGGCCGGATGGTTCGTGGTTCCCGGCTCGGGCGCGGACGAGCTCGTCGGGCTCGGCGGCGACGGTGGCTTCACCGCGGAGATCGGCCGGCACGGGACCATCTGGCTCGACTACGACCTCGAGTGATCGGCGGCCGGGCTCACCCCGCCCCCCGACGAGTCCGGGCCCGGGCATCCC
>CAZDSB010000449.1:0-18589 GCA_964507515.1 uncultured Myxococcaceae bacterium | reverse complement strand
CCCGGGTGTGCTCGAGCAGGGCCGGGACGTCGCTGGCCACGAAGTTCTCTCCCTCGGAGAGCCCGACGACCATCGGCGAGCTGTCCTTGGTGGCGACGATGCGGTCCGGATCCTTCGCCCAGACCACCGCGAGGCCGTAGGTCCCCTTCACCTGGGCGACGGCGGCGCGCACGGCCTCGGGAAGGTCCTTGCCGCCGTGCAGCTCGGCGGCGATGAGGTGCGCGAAGACCTCGGTGTCGGTCTCGCTGGCGAAGACGTGACCGCGCTCCTTGAGCATCGCCTTCAGCTCGAGGTGGTTCTCGATGATGCCGTTGTGCACCACCGCCACGCCGTCATGGGTGTGCGGGTGCGCGTTCTCGTCGGTCGGCCGGCCGTGGGTCGCCCAGCGCGTGTGACCGATGCCCAGGGTGCCGCAGGGCGGCTCGGACCCGATGCGGGCCTCGAGGTTCTTCAGCTTGCCGGTGGCGCGCACGACGTTCAGCGTGCCGCCGTTCACCACCGCGAGCCCCGCGGAGTCGTAGCCTCGGTACTCGAGCTTCTTCAGGCCCGAGACCAGGATGGGGGCCGACTGCTGCTCCCCGACGTAGCCGACGATGCCGCACATGGGTTCGTTCGTTCCTCCGGCCCGTCACTGCTGCGCCCGGGCTCCCCGCGCAGGGGAACCTGGGCCCGGGAGCCATGGCCGACAAGCCTCCCCGGATGACCCCTGAACACTATCGCCGTCCTGGCGCCTTCGCGCGGCGGCGGCTCGGCCAGCCTTCTTTCACGATTCGAGGGGCACGGGAGAAGACGAGGGTGTCAGGGGGGACATCCTCGGTGAGGGTGGTGCCGGCGCCCACGTAGCTCCCCTCGCCCACCTTCACCGGAGCCACCAGCTGGCTGTCCGAGCCGATGAATGCGCCATCGGCGATCTCGGTCTGGTGCTTGGCGAAGCCGTCGTAGTTGCAGGTGATGGTGCCCGCGCCGACGTTCACGTTCGCGCCGATGACCGAGTCACCCAGGTAGCAGTGATGGTGGGCCTTGGTGCCCGGGCCCAGCCGGGCCTTCTTGGTCTCGGCGAAGTTGCCCAGCTCCACACGCTCGGCCAGCTCGGATCCGGGACGCATCCGGGCGAACGGGCCGACGAGGCAGCGCGGGCCAACCTTCGAGTCGGTGGCCACCGAGTAAGGGAGAACCGTCGTCCCGTCGCCGACCTCGGTCGAGACGAGCACCGAGCCCTGGCCCAGCGTCACCCCGCTGCCGATGCGGGTCTTCCCGCGCAGCGACACGTTCGGCTCGATGGTGGTATCCGGACCGATGGTGACCGACGGCTCGATGGTGACGCGCGCCGGATCCTGGATCGTGACCCCGGCGCGCATGTGCTCGAGGTTGATGCGGCCCTGGAGAAGCCGCCCGCACGCGGCGAGGTCCGCGCGGTCGTTCACGCCGGCGGTGTCCTCGAACTCGGCGCTGACCGAGCCCACCTCGCCCTTCTGCGCGGCGAGCGCGACCAGGTCGGTGAGGTAGTACTCGCCCTGGGCGTTGGCCGGGCGGAGCCGGGCCAGCCCCTCGCGGAGGAAGCCCGCGTCGATGGCGTAGACGCCGGCGTTGATCTCGCGGATCGAGCGCTGGTCTTCGGTGCAGTCCTTCTCCTCGACGATGCCGGTGAGCTTCCCCGAGACACGCAGCACCCGGCCGTAGCCCGCGGGGTCGTGGACCCGGGTGCTCACCAGCGCGAGCGGAGCGTTTCCCCGGCGGAAGGTGACGACCAGCTCACGCAGCGTGGACTCGCGGAGCAGGGGCGTGTCGCCGTAGAGCACGAGCACCGGGCCGCTCACCCCCTCGAGCGCATCGAGCGCGGACCGGACCGCGTCCGCCGTTCCCCGCTGCTCCACCTGTGTCGCGAAGCGGAGCGCCTGGCCGGGAAAGCGGCCCTCGAGCGCAGCCCGCACCTGGTCTCCCTGGTGTCCGACCACCGCCACCACGGGATTGCAGCCCACCGCCAGGGCGCGGCCGACCGGCCACGCCGCCAGCGGCTGTCCGAGCACGGGATGGAGCACCTTCGCCATGCTGGACTTCATGCGGGTCCCCTTCCCCGCGCACAGGACCACCGCCGCCAGAGGTTCGTTCATCGTGCCCGGCACATTGCAAGGCGGCTGCCGGGCCCGTCAAACGGAGCGCGCGAGAGGGCGACGGTGGAGCCGCTCAGGCAGGCCGCGCGCCACGGACCAGGAGCCGCGCGGCCCGGAATGCTCGAAGGGCGTCCTCTTCGCGACGGGCGTCACGGAGGAGTCGGGCACGCTGGCGGAGGACGCACGCGAGCGGCAGCTTCAGCTCGCGAGGAAGCCCGGCCAGCGGCGCCTCGCCGAAGAGGCAGAGCGCCCCGGCGTCCATTCCGGTGAGGCGGCCGGTGATGGCGTCGATCTGCCGGAGGGCCTCGTCCCGCCGGCCCTCGCGACGGAGCCGGAGCACGGCCGCGAGCAGCTCGGCGAGCTGGCGCACGAGGCGCATGATGACGTCGCGTTCGGTCAGCATCGGCGCACGGCAGGATGCAGCATCCCGGAGCGCGCCGCGAGAGCGCTCGGGGAGAGGACCCGCTCGATGCCCGACGGGTGGCTTCCCGAAACATCTTGGAACGCTCGTCTGCTTCCTCGCCGTCAATTGGACGGTGGAGGCGTTCCATCAGGTTTCCCAACGACGCTTCGAGGGTCGTTTGGGAACGCGCGCCGCGCGATCGCGCAGGCCTGGACCTTTCGGCGAGCGGATCAGGGCACGTCGAACGTGGTGATGGCGACACCACAGACGGTCTGGCCCTGCGAGACGCACTGCTCTCCTTGGTCCCCCGGCCCGCTGAAGGCGCCGTTGAACGTGGTCGGCTGGGCTCCCTTCCGGTTGACGGTCACCACGTAGTGCGTCCCCGTCTGCGAGCAGGCGTCCCAGTAGTCGACGAGCACCTGGTAGTGCCCGCTGGGCGCGTGGCCCGCCGGCCAGGTGATGTTCTCCGCCCGCTTGTGATCCAGCGTGCAGCCGGCATTCGAGTCGAGGTCCAGCTGGCCACCCGACGCCGAGTCCGGATTCCCGTAGAAGATCTCCTCGCCGGACGGATCGACCACGTGGAGGTCCACGTCGCTGTCCACGTCCCAGGTCAGGCTGACCTGGACGTCGCCGGTTCCGACGGCGGTGAGGGTGACCGGAACGGTGGCCGATGGGCCCACGGTCCCGCCGCTTCCCCCTCCGATCAGGAACGAGAAGCTGGAGGGCGCGCTCTGGGCGAGCGTCAGGAGGACCGACTGCGACGCGCCCGACGGAAGTCCCGTGAGCTCGTAGTAGCCGGACGCGCCGTCGACGCCGACGACGACGTGGTCGATCGCCGACCCCGAGGTCACCGAGACGAGGTTGGACCCTCCGGGGAGGACCGCTCCGGAGGTCGACGCCTGGACCGCCGGACCACCTCCCGAGGGCAACGACCCGGTGCGCGCCTGCCCGGCGATGCTGCCGTCCCCGGACCGGATCGCGGCCAGGTAGTGGGCGATGTCCTGTCCTCCGGAGGGCTGTTCTCCGTTGGAAGAACCGCAGGCGGCGAGCAGGGCCAGCATCGAGACGACAATCCAGGAACGAGACATCGGGCAATCCTCCCTCGAGAGCGCACGCAGCCTCAGGCGCCGCACCACCCCCGACAACAACATCGGAGTCTGCTCGCCCGGACGGTAGGATTCCTGACACACCAGCCCATCCGCCAGCGTGGGTCGTCGATGCCTCCGGCCCGCCGGCGTGAGCCAGGAAGCCTCGGGGCACCCAGGTCCAGCTCACCCGTTCTCCGGGACTTCCGGGGTCAAGCAAGCTTGACAGGGCCTCCATCCAGCCCCGACGCTGGATGGATGGCGGAGCGTCCCCCGAGCGCACTGCGCGAGCGGCGCCTGGTCCAGGGCTGGTCGCAGGAGCAGCTCGCGCACCAGGTCGGCATCAGCCGCCAGGCGCTCAACACGCTCGAGCGCGGGCACGCACAGCCCTCGGTGGAGACCGCGCTCGCGCTGGCCATGGTGCTCGGGTCGAGCGTCGAGGGTCTCTTCGGGACGACTCACCTCGCCCCCCTCCCGCTCCCCTCCCGGGCCGGCCCGGCTGGAACCCGGCTCCTGCTGGCGGAGGTGGCCGGGCGCGTCCAGGCCCACCGGCTCGACCCGAACTCCGGAGAGCCCGCGGATGCGCTGGTGGAGGATCCCCGCCGTCCCCCCACCCTGCTGGAGCCCGAGCGCTGGCGGCGAACGCTCCTCGTCGCAGGCTGCGACCCGGCGCTCCGGATGCTCGCGCTGCGCGCCGGAAACGCGCGCTGGCTGAACGCGGGGACGGGCAAGGCGGTGGACCTCCTCGTCCGCCGGCAGGTGCACGTGGTCGGCGTCCACTCCCTCGGGGAACGCGACCGCCGGCGCGTTCGCGGGACGCTGCTGGTCCACCTCGCGACCTGGCCCCTTGGCCTCGCCGTGCGGCGTGGCAACCCGAAGGGGATCCTGGGCGTCGCGGACCTCGCGCGGGACGACGTGCGCATCGTCAACCGCGAGCCGGGCGCCTCGGCCCGCGCACTCCTCGAGCGGATGCTCGACGACCTCGGACTCTCGATGGCCGCGGTGCACGGCCACGCGGACGTGGTCCAGAGTCACGATGCCGTCGCCCGCCTCATCGCCTTCGGGGCGGCCGATGCGGGTGTGACCAGCGAGGCTGCTGCCATTTCGCACGGCCTCGAGTTCCGCCAGCTCTCCGAGGAGAGCTTCAACCTCGTCATCCGGCCGGACGAGCTCGCCCGGCCAGAGGTGCAGGGCCTCCTCTCCGTCGCCCGCACCCCTGCCTTCCACCGCGACATGGGAGCGCTGCCCGGATACGGGACGGCACGCTCGGGCATTGCGGTGGGCCTGACGTGAGCTCCCGTGCGGAGGCGCGGCTCGTCGGGATTCTTCCCGCGGCCGCGGCGACGCTGATGCTCGTCGTGCTCGCCGTTCCGTTGCTGGCCCTCGTCCTGTCGACGTCCCCGGGCGATCTGCTGGACGGGCTCCGGCATCCGCTCGCGCTCTCCGCGCTTCGCCTCAGCCTGCTGACCACCACCACCAGCCTCGCCCTCACCGTGCTGCTGGGGACGCCGCTGGCCTGGTGGATGGCAAGGCACGCCGGACCCGCAGAGCGCGTCGCCGCGACGCTCGTCCAGCTCCCTATCGTGGTGCCGCCGGCGGTCTCCGGCCTGGCCCTGCTGCTCGCCTTCGGACGGCGCGGATTACTTGGACCGCTCCTCGAGCGGGCGGGGTGGACGCTCCCGTTCACCACCGCCGCGGTCGTGCTGGCCGAGCTCTTCGTGTCCGCGCCGTTCTACATCCAGTCGGCGGCGGCAGCCTTCCGGCGGCTCGACGAGGACCTCCTCTGGGCGGCCCGCAGCCTCGGGGCCAGTCCGGCGCGCCGCTTCTTCCGGGTGGTGCTGCCCCTGAGTCGGCCGGGAGTCGTGACCGGCGCCGCGCTGAGCTGGGCACGCGCGCTGGGCGAGTTCGGCGCCACGCTGATGTTCGCGGGAAATCTCCAGGGCCGCACGCAGACCCTGCCGCTCGCGATCTACAGCGCGCTGGAGACGGACCTCCGGCCGGCCAAGGCGCTGAGCATCGTCCTGGTCGCGGTGGCGCTGGCCGTTCTCGGCGTCCTCGGGCGTGGCACGGTGATGGAGGCGGTCCGTGCTCGAGCTTGACCTCGAGGTGGCGCGGGACGGCTTCACGCTGGAGGTCGTGCTCTCGCTCACGGCGGGTCCCACCGCGCTCGTCGGCCCGAACGGCGCCGGTAAGAGCACGCTGCTCCGGGCCATCCTCGGCGCCGTGCCCGCGCGTCGCGGGCGCATCGTGCTCGATGGGCACGTCCTCCTCGACATCGAACGTGGCACGTCGGTCCCGACCGAGGAGCGCCGGGTGGCCTGGGTCCCCCAGGAGTACGCGCTGTTCCCCCATCTCACGGTGGTGGAGAACGTCGCCTTCGGCGTCCCCGGCCCGGCGGGCCGCGCCCGTGCCGACGCGCTGATCGGTCAGCTCGGGCTCGAGCCGCTGCGCTCGCGCCGCCCGGGCGCGCTCTCGGGCGGCGAGCGGCAGAAGGTGGCCCTCGCGCGCGCGCTGGCGACCGAGCCGCGGCTCCTGCTCCTCGACGAGCCGCTGGCCGCGCTCGATGCGGACAGCCGGGAGACGACCCGCGCCTTCCTCGCGGAGACGCTGCACCACCTGGCCATCCCGTCACTGGTGGTCACCCACGAGATGCGCGACGTGGTCGCGCTGGGTGGGCCGGTGGTGCTGCTCGAGGCGGGCCGCGTCCGCTCCACCGGGGCGCTCGACCTCTTCCGGGCCTCGCCTCCCAGCGACTTCGCCCGGAGCCTCGTGACGCGCATCGCCGGCGGTCTCTGAGACGGCGGCGGGGTTCCGACCTTTCTGTCTGCGCTGTCTGACGTCAAGTGTACTTGACAGCAAAGATTTGGCAGGCATCTGGTGCGGGACGTGCGGCCGAGAATGCCCAGGTGGCTGGTCTCCGGACTGATGCTCTTCGTCCTCGACACGGTGCCCGCTGTCGCGGGCGCACCGGACTCGGGGAGGCCGGGGAGCGGGACGATCACCGTCTTCGCCGCCGCGTCGTTGCGTGACGTCTTCAGCGAGCTGGGCGCTGTCTTCGAGAAGGAACACCCGGGCGTGAAGGCGCAGTTCAACTTTGCGGGAAGCCAGGAGCTCCGGACGCAGATCGAGCAGGGAGCACCGGCGGATGTGTTCGCGGCCGCGGACACCAGCCACATGGACGCGGCTCACCGGGCGGGGATGGTCGACGCCCCGGAGCTGTTCGCCACCAACGACCCGGTCATCGTCGTGCCGGCAGACAACCCGGGAAAGGTCGAGTCGCTCGCCGACCTGGCAACGGTGAAGCGACTGGTCATCGGCGCCAGTCAGGTCCCCATCGGCATCTACACGTTGCAGATCCTTCAGAAGGCGAGGGCCCAGTTCGGCGAGGACTTTCCCGCCCGGGTCCAGGCACGGGTGGTGAGCCGGGAGCTCAGCGTGCGACAGGTGCTCGCCAAGGTTGCGCTCGGCGAGGCTGACGCCGCGATCGTCTACCGGACGGACGCTCGGAGCTCGGGGGGCAAGGTCCGGATCGTGGAGATACCTCCCGAGCTCAATGTCGTGGCCCTGTACCCGATCGCCACCGTCTCCCGAGCACCGAATGCGGGCCTGGCCCGTGCCTGGGTGGGACTGGTGACTGGACCCGCCGGACAAGCAGCGCTCGAGGACGCGGGATTCGGTGGGGCGAGCAGGGCGCTCCCGCGCCTCCGGCAGCTGCAGAATCCCGAGGTGAAGGACGTGGTCGCCCGCTGACGGCAGCCGGCAGTTCCGGTTGCGCTGGGCCAGGCACGCGGCGATGACACGGTGCCGATGACGCGCCTCCTCGCCGTCCTGTTCCTGCTCCTCGCCCTCCCCGCGCTGGCGGGCCGGCCGTATCGCGGTGGCGTCGTCTCCAGCCTCTATCCCCCCGCAGCCGAGGCGGGCCTGCAGATGCTCGACCGGGGCGGTAACGCCGTGGATGCGGCCGTGGCGATGGCCTTCGCCGCGGGCGTGGTCGGCCCGTACCACAACGGGCTCGCCGGCGGCGGGTTTGCGGTCCTCGCGCTGCAGGGCAAGGACACCCTCGCGCTCGACTTTCGCGAGGTCGCCCCCGCCGCCGCGACGCGCGACATGTTCCTCCGCGACGGCAAGCCGGTGCCGGGGCTGTCCACCGACGGTGGGCTGTCGGTGGCGGTCCCCAACGCGGTGAACGGCTACCTCGCGCTTCTGGAGAAGGCCGGCTCGCTCCCGCGCTCGGTCGTGCTCGCGCCCGCGATCCGCCTCGCCCGGGACGGGCTGGTGGTGAGCCCCAAGTACCGCCAGATGGCCACCGGTCGGCTGGAGTGCCTGCGGCGCGATCCCGAGGCCTCCCGCATCTTCCTCCGGACCGGGCCCGACGGACGGCCCGACGTCCCCGCGCTCGGCACACGCATCCGCCAGCCCGACCTCGCACGGACCCTGGAGCGCATCGCCGCCGCCGGCGCCCCCGCCGTCCGGAGCGGACCCATCGCCCGCGCCATCGTCCAGACCGTCCAGGGCACGGGCGGCATCGTCAGCGAGGAGGATCTCGCGCGCATCCGGCCCCGCTGGCGCACGCCGCTCTGGGGCTCGTACCGCGGGCACCGCATCGCGACCTTCCCTCCCCCGAGCGGCGGCGGTGTCATCCTCCTCGAGACGCTGGGGATGCTCGAGCGGCTGCGTCCGAACGGATTCCAGCGGCGCGCGCCGGCGGACCTCCACCTCTACATCGAGGCGCTTCGCCGGGCGTACGCGGACCGCGCCCGCTTCGTCTCCGACCCGGACCAGTTGGACGTCCCCACCGCCCGGCTGCTCTCCCCCGAGCACATCGCCGAGCTCGCCGCGAGCATCGACCCCGCCCGCGCCACGCCGTCCTCCGCAATCCAGCCCGCGGGCGCGGTCGGTGGCGCCGGCGCCGCAGCGCCATCGGAGCCGAAGCACACCACCGAGATCTCCGTCCTCGACCGCGCGGGGAACGCCGTCGCGCTCACCACCACGGTGAACTACGGGTTCGGGAGCTGCCTGGTCGCCCGCGGCACCGGGTTGCTCCTCAACGACCAGATGGACGACTTCTCCACTCAGCCCGGCGTGCCCAACGTCTACGGGCTCGTGTACGGCGAGGCGAACGCCGTCGCGCCGGGAAAGATCCCGGTGTCCTCGATGGCCCCCACCCTGGTCTTCCAGAAGGACCGCCCGGAGCGCGTCCTCCTCGCCGTGGGTGGTTCCGGCGGCGCCTTCATTCCCACCGGCATCCTCCAGCTGGTGAGCAACGTGCTGGACGCCCGGATGAACCTCCCGGTCGCGCTCGCGGCCGGGCGCGTGCACCACCAGTGGCTGCCCGACGTGGTCATGGTCACCCCCGACGGCGTGGAGCCCGCGACCCGTGCTGCCCTCGAGGCGATGGGGCACACCTTCAAGGTCAGCGAGTCACCGCTCGCGGACGTGGAGGCGGTGATGGAGGACCCAGACACCGGCCTTCGCTCGGCTGCCTCGGATCCGCGCGGCGAGGGCACCGGGCTGGGTCAGCCCTAGCCGGGGAGCACCGCCGGGCCCGAGTGCGCGAGGGCCATCCGCCAGCCACCGGTGCCGCTGCGCACGCAGACGTCGGTGAAGAAGGCCACGTCGTCGACCTCGATCCCCGTCGGCAGCCGCACCCGCGCGCGCTGGAGCCCGGTGAGCACGCCCACGCCGCCCACCACGCGCGCCCGGAGGTGCAGCACCGACAGCTCGAGGATCTCCCCGGGGATCTCCACGGCAGCGCGGAGGAAGTCCTCGCGGCGGGTCGCGGTCCCGTCCGAGCCGATGAGCACGAACTCGTCGGTGACCAGGGCACCCAGCGCCGCAGCGTCTCTCCGCCGGATCGCGTCGATGACCGAATCCTCGAGCCCGAGCAGCGCCCGCTCGTCGGGCGTCAGCGATGCCGGAGGGTGCTCCACTCCCTCAGCCCTTCTTCCGGGAGTAGATGCCCTCGAAGAGCAGGGTCCAGTTCCGGCCGTCGTCCGAGGACTGCTCCCATCGCTGCCGGATCCGGTCCCCCTCCATCTTCTGCCAGACGATGCGGTTGAGCGTGCTGCTGCCCCGCGAGCCCAACCGCCGTCCGCTGAGGGTCATCTTCCCGTCGCGGAACTCGCCGTCGAGCACGAGCACCATGCCCAGGTCGTCCACGAAGGTCTGGGTCCACCGGGACGCGGGCGCGTCGTAGGTGGTGAGCGAGTTGCCGTGGCTGCCGTCGACCGAGGTCCAGCTCTCGCGCAGCGCGCACCCGTCGAGGATCTTCTCGACCTTGTTCTCACCCGCGGCCGTTCCCTTGGGCGTCTGCACCTCCCACTCGCCGACCCAGAAGTCGAACTGCTTGTAGGCCGCGCTGGAGCACGGGGGCCCCTTGGGACTGGCGACCGCTCGCTTCTTCTGCGCCGACGCGGAGAGCGGGACGAGGACCGCGAGCAGCATCAAGAGGACCCGCAACGCTCGAACCTCCATTCCTGAACCGCGGCCGTGCGCCATGCTCCGCAGCCAGAGCAGAATAGACGCCGCCGGCCCACACTGTCTCGCCAGTCACCGTGCTCTTCGACGCTCACCTCCATCCCGAGACGCTCTCCGACCTGGACCTCGAGTCGCTCCGGGCGTTCGGCGTCGAGCGTGCCGTGGCGCTCGGCCACCACTTTCCCGAGCCGACCTCGCGCGGGCTCCGGGCGCACTTCCGCGATCTGCTGGAGGTGCAGCTTCCGCGGCTGGAGCGCGCCGGGATCCGCGGCTACGTCGCCCTCGGCGTGCATCCACGCGCCATCCCCCGCCGAGGTCTGCAGAACGTGCTCGACGGCCTTCCCGCGCTCTTCCGGGGCGGCCGGGTGGTGGCGCTGGGAGAGATCGGCTTCCACCGGGGTGGGCCCGACGAGGAGGAGGCGGTCATCGAGCAGCTCGCGCTCGCGCGGCGACTCTCGCTGCGGGTGGTGCTCCACACGCCCGCGCTGGACAAGGAGCGCTGGACGCGGCGGCTCCTCGCCCTGGCGCGCGCGCACGGTCCGGCGCCGGGCCGGGTCCTCGTGGAGCACGCCAGCGCGCGCACGGTCCCGCTCATCCTCGCCCGGGGACACTGGGCCGGGCTGACAGTGAACGTGGGCGAGCTCACCGCGGACCGCGCGGTGCAGCTGGTGCGCAAGGTCGGGAGCCGCAGACTGACCCTGGGAAGCGACGCCGGAGACCGGCCGGGCGATCTCCTCGGACTGCCGCGCGCGGTGCACCTGCTCGAGCGTGCCGGTCTGGGGAAGACGCTCGTCGCTCAGCTCGCGTCTCGCAACGCGCGCCGCTTCTTCGGCGTGGAGTAGGAAGACGGCTGGCGAGCACCCGTCAGTGGACGGAGGCTGCGACCTCGCTCGACACGCCGACGTCGGCGATCTCGAGGCGCGGGTCCTCGCGCACCTCGTCGAGATCGAGCGGGCTGCGGAACTCGGCGGCGTCGAGGAGACGCTGCGTCCGATCGTCGAGCTCCACGGCGACGAGGATCGAGAGGCCCGTGCCTGCAACCTCGAGCTGCTGGTACCTCGCCCAGCGACCGTCGCCCAGCTTCACCAGCTCACCGATGTCGGCCAAGGGCATCCTCCGGACGGCGTCGGAAGCCACTGTAAGCAGCACCCCTGACGGGCGGCAAGTCCAGCTGGTAAAGACTCGGCAAGTCATTGAAATGACGAGAGCGCTTGGTCTCCCCGGGCCGGGTCAGCGGGCTGCCCGGACAGGTCAATCGGTCAACCTGTCAACGGGCCGTCCTGTGAACCGGTGCATCGCGGCAGCGGCCCCTGACGCGGCCGGCCGAGCGCTTGACGCGTCAGGACTTGGGGCGGATCTCGGTGCCGACGATCTGCTCGAAGACGGTGATGACCGCGCCGATGTCCTGCTCGCCCTTCCCCGCGGCGCGCGCGAGCTCGTAACACTGGCGGACCGCGGCGGTGGCTGGCGTGGGCACGCGGTGGGACGCGGCGCTGTCGAGGAACAGACCCAGGTCCTTCGCCATGAGGTCGATGGCGAAGTGGGTCTCGAAGTCGCGGCGGAGCAGCTGGTTGCCCTTGAACTCGAAGTACGGCGAGCGGTAGCCGGACGCCTGGATCACCTCCAGCACCTTGACCGGATCGACTCCGGCCTTGGCGGCGAGCAGCATTCCCTCGCCGAAGGCCTGGAGCATGGCGGCGATGAGCGCGTTGCCGGCGAGCTTGACCTGGCTGCCTGCGCCCACCGGTCCGCAGTGGACCCACTTCTCGCCCACCGCGCGAAACACCGGCTCGGCTCGGGCGAGCGCCGCCGGGGTCGCGCCCGCCATGATCAGCAGCGTCCCCTTCTCCGCGCCGTTCTTGCTGCCGGTGACCGGCGCCTCGACGAAGTCCACGCCGGCCGCGCCGGCACGCTGCTCGAGGCTCCGCGCCTGATCCGGCCCGATGGTGCTGAAGTCGATCAGCAGCTGACCGCGCCGCGCGGCGGAGAGCAGCCCGTTCTTCCCTGCAACGACCTCCTCGAGGGCCGCCGGCGTCGCCACGCAGGTGCAGGCGACGTCCACCTCGCCCATCAGCTGGGCGGGCGTGTCGGCAACCTTCGCGCCAAACTGTTCGAGGGGAGTTGCACGCGCCCGGGAACGATTCCACACCGTGACCTGGAAGCCCTTGGTGGCGAGGTTCTTCGCCATGCCTCGCCCCATCAACCCAAGCCCCAGGAATCCGACCCGTTGTCCACTGGCCATGCCCTATGATTAAGGTGACCGGCGTGAAGTTTCCAAGCCTCCTTCGCGTCCGCGAGCGCCTCCTGGCACCACTCGGACAGACGGACCAGGCCGAGCGGCTGCTGGTGGAGACCTTCCGCACCCTGAGCACGCTCTGCACCCGCGTGGCGGACATGGTCGAGTCCCAGCGGCTGAACCGGGCCGGGTACCGCGACCAGGGGCGCTTCCTCGAGCGCCTCGACCGGGGCGGTAAACCCCGGCCGGACTGACCGTTCCAGACCCCTCCGGGAAGATTCCGGACCCCGTCCGACTCCTCTTCACCGCAGGCCGATGCACGGCCTCCGGCGCAGGGGGCCAGCGGAACGATGGGTGTCGGGCTCGAGGAGCGCAGCGCAGCGGACGGACGAATCCGCCAGGCGGTCCGGGCGGGAGACAGGGACGCGGCGCTGCGGACGTTGATGGATGCATACGGCACGCAGCTCTTCACGGTGTGCTCCCGGTTCATCCCCGACCGGGCGCTCGCCGAGGACGTGCACCAGACCTGCTTCGTACAGGCCTACCAGTCGCTGCATCGGGTGCTGGAGCGCGAGTCCATCGCCGCCTGGCTGATGGCCATCGCCCGGAACCGCTGTCTGGACGCGCTCAAGATCCACCGGCGCCGGCGCCGCTGGCAGGTGCTCCACGCGGCCCTCCCCGAGGTGCGCGACGGTCGCTCCACCGCGGAGGACGAGGTGCACCAGGCCTCGCTGGTGCAGCGGCTCCGGCGCGCGCTCGACGTGCTGTCCACCGAAGCGCGGCGGGCAGTGGAGCTGCGCTACGGCGAGATGCTCTCCTACGAGGAGATGGCGGAGCGCTGCGGCGTCCGTCCCGGCACGCTGCAGATGCGCGTCACGCGTGCCCTCCCCGTGCTCCGGCGCTCGCTCGAGTCGCAGGGCATCACGGGGCTCTGAGCCTGGTCGCTGGCGCGCCCTGCGCACTTCATCGGCGTCCCCCTGGTGCGGGGGCTGGGGCGCTACTTCAGCTCCGACTTGAGGAACCGGCGGGTCGCCTCGTTCGCATCCTGCGCCGCGGCCGGGTTGTAACGGCCACCGGTGGGGTTGGCGAACGCGTGGTCCGCGTCGTAGCTGCGGAACTCGTGCCGGATGCCCGCGTCCTTCAGCGCGATGTCGAAGGCGGCGACCTTCTCCGGGGTGATCCACCCGTCGCGCCGGGCCCAGATGCCGAGCACCGGTCCCTGCAGCTTCCTCAGCAGATTCACGTCGGTCACCGGCAGCCCGTAGTACACGACCGACGCCCCGACCTTCCCTCCACTGGCGAGCGACGCGTTCAGGCTCTGCCCGCCACCCATGCACCACCCGAGGGTGGCGATCTTCTTTCCCGGCAACGCGCGGGCGAGCCAGTCGATCGCCGCGACCTCGATCTCGGTGGCGGCCTTCTCGTCCAGGGTGGACATGAGCTTCTGTGCCTCGTCGGCGTCGGTCGTCACCGTGCCACCGAAGAGATCCACCGCGAGGACCAGGTACCCCTGGCCGGCGTAGCGATCGGCCTCCGCCTTCACCGCGTCGTTGAGTCCCCACCACTCGTGGATCATCAGCAGTCCGCCGTGTGGCGCTCCCTTGGGCCTGGCCGCGTACGCGGTGCTGGTCTTCCCCCCCGGGAGGGTGAGCTCCACTGGCTTTCCCCGCGGCACCGGGTGCCTCGGGTCCACCGGATGTTTCTGATGCGCCGGCACCGCGGACTCCGCGTCCGGGCCGGCGTCGGCCGAGGCGTGCACGTCGGGCTCCGCCGCGAGGGCGACGCAGCCGACGAGGAGAGAGAGGACCTGGCCTGAGCGGAGCGACACCGTCCTACCTCCTGTGGGTCGTGGAAGTGGCCGATCTTCCTAGCACTGCCGGGGTTCACTCACGAGCGTTCCCAAGTTGCCGGAGAGGCGGGGGGAGTACCATCTTCCGTTCCGGCGCCCCGAGAACCCCATGTCCTTCGTCCTGGTCGTCGACGACGACGCGAGCCATCGCACGCTGATCTGCGATCTCCTGGAGGAGATGGGCTACCGCACCCGCGGTGCGGGGAACGGGCGCGAGGCGCTCGACGTGCTCGAGGAGGAGATGCCGCAGGCAGTGCTGCTCGACCTGCGCATGCCGGTGATGAGCGGATGGGGCCTGCTCGAGGCGCTCAAGAAGCTCCCTCGCGCGCGCGGCCTGCCGATCATCATCATCTCGGCGTACGGCTTCGAGTGGGAGGCCGAGCTGGTCGGGGCGAGCGGGTACGTGAGCAAGCCGGTCGACCTCGACCGGGTCCGCGAGACGGTCACCCGCATCCTCGGGCCACCCCCGGAGTCACAGGTGCTTCACTAGCCCTCGGCTAGTGGTGGACCTTCTCGGGGGCGTGCTTCTCGCCCGCGGCCTCACCTCCGGCCGCCGCCATCGCCATGTTCCACGGCTCGACCGGAAGGTTCGGGCCGGAGGTCCACACCCCGAGCGCGAACCCGTTCTCGGGGCCGAAGGTCTGGCCGAAGGTCCAGTCCGCGCGGGTCCCGTACAGGGTCTGGGGCGGCTGCACCTGCGTCGTCAGCCTCGAGGTCTCCCCCTGGACCGTCCCGGGGATGACGGCGTTCGGGTCGCGAGGCATCCACACCAGGCCCTCCGACGTGCTGATGTAGCGGGTTCCCCAGCGACCGGCGTTGCCGAGGCTCGTCGTGTCCGGCGTGTCGGAGAGCGGTCCGTGCTCGTAGGAGCAGCCCACCGCGGTGGCGCCGAGCGCGAGCGCGCCGGCGAGGGCCAGGGGACGGGAGAGGAGGGTCATACGGGCCGCTGGCCTTACCACAAAGTCACGGTCGGGTGACCCGTTTCGTGCCCACCCTGTCGCTCCGACTTCAGTCGTTACCAGGCTGCCCCGAGAGCACGGCCAGGAGGGTCTCGATGGAACGCCGGGCCGTCCATCCTGGGATCGTGTGTTCGAGCTCGAGCGCCGCAAGCCCCTCCAGGCCGTCCGACGCAGCGAGGGCGTTGTGGCCCCCAGAAGAAGCGCGTCCAGGATCGTTTCGCGAACGTCGGCGCGCATGCCTCCTCATTCATGAACTCCATGACACATGAACTCAGCGGCAACATCGTCCTGGCTCGTACAGTGTCGAGCTGCCCGAACCCGGATCTTCGAAATGCAGAACGGCCACGGCCGGGATGCCCGACCGTGGCCGTCCACGAGCTTTGCGCTGAACGCCGGTTACCGGCCGCTGCTGCTGCCGGCGGAAGTATCCGGAGTGGCGGTGGTGCCAGTCGAGCCGGTGCCGGTCGAGGTCGTCGAGGAGGTGCTCCTCTTCTCCTTGGTGGTGGTGCTGCTGGTGTCGCCCGAGCCCGAGCCGCCGTAGGTGGTGCTGCTCTCGGAGCTCTTGGTGGTGCTGTCGTAGGACCGCTGGGTCTTGCCGGTGTCGCTGCCGGTCGCGCCGGAGCCGGCCGCCGTGTCGCCCGAGCCGCTGCCCGTGGTCGAGCCCGTCGTGGAGCCGCTGCCCGCGCTGCCCGAGCCGCCGTACGCGTCCGAGCCGGCGGAGCCGGAGGCGGACCCGCTGCCCGCGCTGCCGGACCCGTAGGTCGAGCCGCTGCCGGCGCTGCCCGAGCCACCGTACGCGCCCGAACCGGTCTGGGAGCCCGTCGCGCTCCCTGAGCCCGTCGTCTGGTCAGGCGTGGAGCTCGTGCTTCCCGAACCCGTCGTGCCGGTGCTGCCGGAAGACTGGGCGAAGGCGAACGGCGCCGCGCCGAGCATCCCGATGAGAACCATCTTCTTGATGAACCCGTTCATCGTCTTCTCTCCAGAGAGGGCGGCCCAGAGGTTGAGCTGCAGGCGGACCGCCCTTGGTCCCGCAGAGGGTTGGGCGGAACCGGGGGCCTCACCACTGAACCGCGGGCCAATTTCTGCAGCGCGGCACGCGCGGCCGGAGAGCGGGCCGACGGCCCTCCAAGAATTGCTGGTCCCGGTGCAGACTAGCTCCGCTCCCGTGCGCGTTTTTCATTCCGATCACCACGTCGTCCCACTTCCGGCCGGACACCGCTTCCCCATGGGGAAGTACAGGATGCTCCGGGAGGCGCTGCTCTCCTCGGGCGTCCTGCAGGCGGAGGAGCTGGTCCCCGCGGAGCTGGTGGAGGTGGAGGCGCTCCTCCGCGTGCACACCCGACGGTGGGTGGACGCCGTGCTCGGCAACCAGCTCGACGACGCGGAGCTGCGGCGCCTCGGCTTTCCGTGGAGCCAGGAGCTCGTGCTCCGGTCGCTGGCGTCGGTGGGCGGCACGTGCGCGGCCGGGCGGCGCGCGCTGGTCGAGGGCATCGGCGGCAACCTCGCCGGAGGAACCCACCACGCGTTCGCCGACCACGGCGAGGGCTACTGCGTCTTCAACGACATCGCGGTGAGCATCCGGATGCTCCAGGCCGAGCGCGCGATCCGCCGGGCGCTGGTGGTGGACCTCGACGTGCATCAGGGCAACGGCACCGCGGCGATCTTCGCGACGGACCCAGAGGTCTTCACCTTCAGCATGCACGGCGAGCACAACTTCCCGTTCCGGAAGCAGCGCTCGAGCCTCGACGTCGGGCTGCCCGACGGTGCCGGTGACGACGTGTACCTCGACGTGCTCGCCCGGCACCTGCCGCGGGTTCTGGAGGCCGCGCGGCCCGACGTCGTCTACTACCAGGCCGGAGTGGATCCACTGGCCGAGGACGCCCTCGGACGTCTCTCGCTCAGCCACGCGGGGCTGGAGGCGCGCGACACCTTCGTGCTCGAGGCCGCGCGCCGCTCCGGGCTGCCGGTGGTGGTCACGCTGGGGGGCGGGTACGCCCGGCCGCTCGACGCGTCGGTGCGCGCACACATCGGCACCTATCGCGCTGCTCGAATGGTGTGGGGGTAAGCTTCGACTTCCCGCTTCCCCCGATGGCCGAACTCACTCCCGAAGTCCTCGCGACTCTCCACGACGAGAGCCCCGAGCCAGTCTTCGTCTTCGTTCCCGTTCGCGAGGACGGCAGGGTGGTGGACTTCCGGTACCTGTACGCCAACCCCGTCGCTGCGCGCATGGTGGGGACGGCGCCCGCGGAGCGGTTCGCGGCGGGCCTGCGTGCCGGGGCCCCGGACGTGGTGCGTTCGGGTCTGCTCGCGAGCTACTGCCGCACGATGGAGACCGGCGAGCCCACCGACCGGCGCATCGAGTACGTCTCGCAGGGCCAGAGGAGCTGGTTCCGCGTGAGCGCCAGCCGCGCGGGGCAGCTGCTGGTGGTGCATTTCTGGGACGTCACCCAGGAGACCGCCACCCGGGACGCGCTCCGCGAGACGGAGCTGGATCGCGATCGCACCGAGGTGCGCCGCGCGGCGCTCGAGTCGCTCCTCGCCCACGCGCCGGCGGAGATGGCGTACCTCCGCGGGCCGTCGCTCATCTACGAGTTCGTCAACGACCGCTACCAAGCGCGCCATCCGGGGCGCGAGTTCCTCGGAAGGCCGCTCATCGAGGCGCTGCCGGCGTGGCGCGACGACCCCCTCCTCGACGCGATGCTGGGCGTCTATCGCACGGGTGTCCCGTACCGGGAGCTGGAGCATCCGCTCTGGATCGAGACCCCGGATGGCCCCCAGCGCCGATGGTTCGACCTGGCGTTCCTGCCGGTCCGCGGCGACGACGAGTCGGTGGATGGGGTGCTCTCCTTCGCCGCCGAGGTGACCGAGCAGGTCTCGGCGCGTGCGCAGAGCGATGCCCTCGCGCGCGAGCGGATGACGCTGGCCGACGAGCTGGAGGGTGAGCGACGCCGCCTGGAGGTGGGCGAGGAGCGCTTCCGGTCCATCGTCGAGACCCACGCCGACATCGTCTGGGTGGCGGACTGGAACGGTCGGATGCGGCACCCGGTTCCCGCCTGGTGCGCGCTGACCGGCCAGAAGCCGGAGGAGATGCTCGGCCTCGGCTGGGTGGACGCGATCCACCCCGACGATCTCGCCCGCACGTCGCAGGTCTGGTCCGAGGCTGTGGAGCAGAAGCGCCGCTTCGAGACGGAGTTCCGCATCCGCAAGGCCTCCGGCGGCTGGGCGAAGGTGGCCTCGCGCGGCATCCCGCTTCTCCACGGCGATGGACGCATCCGGGAGTGGGTGGGCACCACCATCGACGTGACCACGCGGCACCGCGAGGAGGAGGCGCTGCGCATCCTCTCCGGGGGCGCCGCCGAGCTCTCCAACACCCTCGACTACCAGGCCACCCTGCGCGCCGTGGGTGAGATGGCCATCCCCACCTTCGCGGACGTCTGCATCGTGGATCTGATGGACGAGTCGGGCGTCC
>CAZDSB010000448.1:0-6448 GCA_964507515.1 uncultured Myxococcaceae bacterium | reverse complement strand
TTCTTCACCTCGACGAGCTCGCGCCGCTCCTTGTCCTCGGTCTCGTGGCTCCGGGCGTCGGCGACCATCTTCTCCACCTCGTTCTTCGACAGACCCGAGGAGTGGGTGATGGTGACCTTCTGCTCCTTGGAGGTGGCCTTGTCCTTGGCGCTGACGTTGAGGATGCCGTTGGCGTCGATGTCGAAGGTGACCTCGATCTGCGGCATGCCTCGGGGCGCCGGGGGGATGCCGGTGAGCTGGAACTTCCCGAGGGACCGGTTGTCGCCAGCCATCTCGCGCTCACCCTGCAGCACGTGGATCTCCACCTGCGTCTGCCCGTCCGCGGCGGTGGAGAAGGTCTCCGACCGCTTGGTGGGGATGGTGGTGTTGCGCTCGATGAGCCGGGTCATCACCCCGCCGAGCGTCTCGACGCCGAGGGACAGGGGGGTGACGTCCAGCAGGAGGATGTCCTTCACCTCGCCGGAGAGCACGCCGCCCTGGACCGCCGCGCCGACCGCGACGACCTCGTCGGGGTTGACGGACCGGTTGGGCTCCTTGCCGAACAGCTTCTTCACCGCCTCCTGCACCTTCGGGATGCGGGTGCTGCCGCCCACCAGGACGACCTCCTGGAGGTCCTTGGGCTCGAGGCCCGCGTCCTTGAGGCACTTCCGGCAGGGCTCGAGCGACCGCTCGATGAAGTCCTCGATCATCGACTCGAACTTCGCGCGGGTCAGCTTGACGCTGAGGTGCTTGGGCCCGGTCTGATCGGCGGTGAGGAACGGGAGGTTGATCTCCGTCTCCATGGTGCTGGAGAGCTCGATCTTGGCCTTCTCCGCGGCCTCCTTGAGACGCTGCAGGACCATCTTGTCCTTGCTCACGTCGATGCCCGAGTCCTTCTTGAACTCGGTGATCAGCCAGTCCATGATCCGGAGGTCGATGTTATCGCCGCCGAGGTGCGTGTCACCGTTGGTCGCCAGCACGTCGACCACGTTCTCGCCCACCTCGAGGATGGAGATGTCGAACGTGCCGCCGCCAAAGTCGTAGACGGCGATCTTCTCGTCCTTCTTCTTGTCGAGGCCGTAGGCCAGCGCTGCCGCGGTCGGCTCGTTGATGATCCGCCGCACGTTGAGCCCGGCGATCTCGCCAGCGTCCTTGGTGGCCTGGCGCTGGGCGTCGTTGAAGTAGGCCGGAACCGTGATGACCGCGTCGGTCACCTTCTCGCCGAGGTAGTTCTCGGCGGCGCGCTTCAGCTTGAGCAGGATCTGCGCCGAGATCTCGGGCGGGCTGTACTGCTTGCCGTCGATGTCCACCCGTGCGTCGCCGTTGGGGCCGCGCACGATCTTGTAGGGGACGAGCTTGATCTCCTCGCTGACCTCGTCGAACCGCCGGCCCATGAACCGCTTGATGGAGTAGATGGTCCGCTCGGGGTTGGTGATGGCCTGCCGCTTCGCGACCTGGCCCACCAGCCGCTCACCATCCTTGGTGAACGCCACCACGGAGGGGGTGATCCGGCTGCCCTCCTCGTTGGTCAGGACCTTGGGGTCGCGGCCCTCCATGATGGCCACCACGCTGTTGGTGGTCCCCAGGTCGATGCCGATGATCTTCGCCACGTGAGATGCCTCCTGAAACCTTTGGAAATTCGGGAACTTTCTGCGCCGGACAGGGCCCGGCGACACGCGTTCGAAGCTAACCAGGGGTGCAGGTGTGTCAAACGCGCTGAAGCCGCCGAGCGAGCGGGCCCCTCCTCAAACCCCCCGTCCTCCCGGCATGCGCCCGGTCGGCCCGGCCGCTCGTGCCGGCAAGCCCCCGTACTTCCTGGCCGGGAAACGTCTCAGAGACCTCGTACGAGACTCGGCCGCCGCTCCGGGTGCCACCTGGGCGACGCACCTGGCTGACACCCCGCGTTTGCACCGGCCGCCCGTGCCAGCGGCCGCGTGGCCGCAACCTGTCGAAATCGTTACAGCAGCGCAACATCTGTCCAGCGATGGCGACCATGGCCGAAGAATTGAACGCACTGCGCCACCGAGGAGCGACCTCCCTGACCGCCCCGATCCTCTCCGAGCCGCCGACGACCGCCGAGCCAGCACTGCCCCGCGTGGCAGTGCTGCTCAACGCGCGCGCCCGGAAGGTCACTCCCCGCGTGGTCCGGGCCCTCTCCCACGTCGTGCCTCGCGCCGATCTGTTCCTCTCGCGGTCGCCCAAGGACGCCCGGGCCATCGCCCGCACCATCCTGACCCGCGGCTACGACACCGTGTTCTGCGGCGGCGGCGACGGGACCTTCATCGGCTTCGCCGACGAGATCCTCTCCGAGGCCGAGCGTTCCCACGCCTGCGCTCCCCGCTTCGGCGTCCTGAAGCTCGGCACCGGGAACGGGCTCGCCGCCCTGGTCCAGGCCTCGCCGCTGAAGGACGGTGGCGTCGTGGACGACGTTCGCCGCGCGCGCGAGGGTGCGATCCCCGGCTACCGCCCGCTCGAGCTCCTCAAGGTCGACGGGCGGCGCGCCCAATTCGCCGGCCTGGGCATCGATGCCCGACTGCTCAACGACTACCTGGGCCTGAAGTCGCGGGTGCAGGGCACCTGGGGCCACTGGGCGCTCACCGGCGCGCGCGGCTACGCGCTGACCGTGGGCCTCCGCACCCTGCCCCACGCCCTCGTGCGGCGGCTGACCGAGGACGTCGAGGTCCACAACTCCGCGGACGTCCCCGCGTACCGGCTGGATGCGAACGGCCGCACTGTCGAGGAGCTGCCGCCGGGCGCCCTGCTCTACCGCGGTCCGGCGATGCTCGTCGCCGCGGGGACCATCCCCTTCTACGGGTACGCGCTCCGGATGTTCCCCTTCGCCGGGCGCCGGCCGGGTTTCTTGCAATTGCGGCTGGGGACGGTCAACCCGCTCGCGGCGGTGGCAAACCTGAAGGCGCTCTGGCGGGGCGAGTGGTTCCCCTCCAGCATCCACGATTTCCACGCCGTGGCGGTGAACGTCCGGGCCGCGCGGCCGATGCCCCTGCAGATCGGCGGCGACGCGGCCGGAGAGCGGACCTCCGTCGAGTTCCGCATGTCGAGCAAGCGCCTCGAGCTGGTCGACTGGTCGCAGCCGGCCTGCGCCTGACAGCCGGTCAGTTCCCGCGCGCCCGGTCGGCGAGACGGAGCAGGTCCACGACCGAGTGGGCGGCAAGCTTGTGCATCACCCGCCCCCGGTGGACCTTCACCGTCTTCTCGCTCGTCCCGAGCTCCACCGCGATCCGCTTGTTCGGCTTGCCCAGCACGACCTGATCGAACACCTCGAGCTCGCGCCGGGTGAGTGACGCCAGCCGCTCGGCCGCCTCGCCCCGGGTCGCCGCCGCTTCCCGCCACGTCCGCGCCCGTGCGACGGCGCGGATGACGGCGTCCAGGAGCGGGCCCGGCTCGACCGGCTTGGTGAGGAAGTCGATCGCCCCGTGCTTCATCGCCCGGACCGAGGTGGCGACGTCCGCCTGCGCGCTGAGGAACACCACCGGCACGTACGACGGCTGGTGCTCGATGGCCGGGAGCAGGTCGAGCGCCGAGGTGCTTCCGAGCCACAGGTCGAGCAGCACGCAGTCGGGCTGCTCCCGGTCGAGCCGTTCGAGGAGCGACACCGGGGCGTGCATCACCTCGACGTCGACCGCCGCCGTCCGGAGAACCCTCGCCAGCGCCGACGCGACCGACCGATCGTCATCGACCACCCAGACCCGCGGAGCGAGAGCGCCCATCACCGATTTCCCGGGAAAACGGGTGCCATGAGACACCCATCCGGCACTGTCAGCCAGTGTCCAAACGTTCAGCTCGTCGGATCCGGCTGCTCGCTCGCTTCAGGCGAGCTCAGGACGGGAGCTCGTCCGGCCGCGGCGCCCTGACCGACGAGACGTGGCGCTCCTCGCTGGCACCGAGGCGGCGGAAATTCTTCCGCGCCTCCTCGAGGCTCACGACGTTCGCCCCGCCCGCATACGACGGATCGTCGAACTGGGCCCCGTCGTCCTCCCAGAAGGGACAGATATCGTAGGGCGGCTCCTCGAGGAGCGTCCGGTAGCCGCAGCACGGACAGGGAAACGACGGAGTTGCGGACCCCTCGCCCACGTTCAGCCGCGATCGCGTGACGGCCGGGGCTTCTCGTCCGCCTCGCGCCGCCGGCCCACCGCGATGGCGAAGCTGATCGCCGCCGCGCCCGCGCGGTAGAGCGCTGCCTCCTCCGCGAGCTCGTCCGGGGCCGCGCCGTACAGCGCGTCCATCTCGTCGATGCCCAGCGCCTCCGAGAAGTCCGGCTCGTACCCGGACGCCGGCAGCAGCGACAGCAGCTCCTGCGGCGTGCGGAGCGGGTGGCCCCAGTGGCGCTCCCACTGCTCGACCAGCCCCGGAGGCGGCCGCAGCAGCACCTTCACCGGCCGGACGAACGCCACCCTTCCCTCCGGCGCCAGAAACTCGCGCGCCACGGTTCCAACCTCGTCCCCCAGCGCATCGCGAGCGTGGAGCAGGACCAGCGCGAAGCGACCGGCCATCGTTGCCGGTGGCCGCTCTGCCTTCACCGCGTTCACCTCCACCCGCGTGGCCTGGAGCACCCGGTCCAGCGCCTCCTCGTCGGGCTCGACCAGCGTCACGCTCATCCCGAGCTTCACCAGCGTGGCCGCGGTGCTCCCCCGCGCGACGCCCCACTCGAGGACCTGCGATCCCTCCGGAAGCTCCAGACGGCGGACCAGCCGCGACACGACCGAGGCCCGGCAAAACGGGGCCCGTGGGTCGCTTCCCTCGAACTCATCCGTCGGGCGGTGGCCAACAGGCATCGTGCGCTCGCTCAGAGGTAGTACAGGATGCGGCGCTCCTTGTGCAGCTCGGTGTACACGTGGCGGCGCTGCTCCTCGCTCAGGAGCACCACCGTCACCGAGACCGACAGGTACTTCTCCCCGCGCGAGGACTGCTCGCTCATCGAGTCCGGGGAGATCTCCTGGCCCATGATCCGGTGGAAGAGCCCCCGGACGTACTCGCGGAACCCGTGCTCCTGCTTGCCCATCACCTTGAAGGTGTAGGTCGTGGGGTACTCGATGAGCGGCTTCCGCTCCGGTCCTGGCTGCTCCGCCCCCGCGTCCTGTCCCTGATCGCCGCTCACAGGAGATTCGCCGCCAGCTCGGCGAGCGCGCTCCGCTCGCCCTTGGTCATGGTGATGTGGCCAGCGATGCGCTCCTGCTTGAAGCGGTTGACCACGTGCACCAGCCCATTGGTCGTCGCGTCCACGTAGGGGTTGTCGATCTGGAACGGATCTCCGGTGAGGACGATCTTCGTCCCATCCCCGACGCGGGTGATGATCGTCTTCACCTCGTGCGGGGTGAGGTTCTGCGCCTCGTCCACGATGATGAACTGGTTGGGGATGCTCCGGCCGCGGATGTAGGTCAGCGGCTCGATCTCGACGATTCCGATGTCCATCAGCTCGTGGTAGCCGCGGCCGGACTTCTTGTCGGCGCGGCTCAGGTTCATCAGGAATTCCACGTTGTCGAAGATGGGCTGCATCCAGGGATTCAGCTTCTGCTCCACGTCGCCCGGCAGGTACCCGATGTCCCGGCCGAGCGGGAAGATGGGCCGGCTGACCAGCAGCTTCTGGTAGTTGCCCTCCTCCGTCGTCTTGTGCAGCCCCGAGGCGATCGCCAGCAGGGTCTTCCCGGTCCCCGCCTTGCCGACGATGGTCACCAGCTTGATCTCGTCGTTCAGCAGGAGATCGAGCGTGTAGCTCTGCTCCATGTTCCGGGCCCGGATGCCCCAGACGCCTTCCTTGGCCGGCCGCACCAGCGGGACCAGCTTCCCCTTCGCGGCGCTCATCCGCGCCATCGCCGTGTGCGACGGGTTCTCAGCGTCCTTCAGGAGCACGAACTCGTTGGGCGCGAGCCCATCCATCCCGGAGACGCTCACCTCGGCGCCGGGCCGGTACATCTGGTCCACCGCCTCGCGCGAGACGAAGAGCTCGGTGTGCCCGGTGTACAGCTCCGAGATCTCCACCCGCTGCGCGTCGTAGTCCTGGGCGATGAGCCCGATGGCGTCGGCGCGGATGCGGAGCGACGTGTCCTTGGTGATGAACATCGTCGGCATCTCGAGGTCGCGCTCCTTGATGTCGAGAGCGACCGCGAGGATGCGGTTGTCCATCAGCGCCGGATCCCCCAGCGACGCGGGGATGGTCCGGTGGGTGAAGATCACGCTGAGGAGGCCTCCGCCGGGGAGCGGGACTCCCTCGGCGAGCGAGCCTTCGGCGCGGAACGCGTCCAGGTAGCGAGCCACGACGCGCGAGTTGCGCCCGAGCTCACTCTGGTCGCGCTTGAACTTGTCGACCTCCTCGATGACGTAGATGGGAATGACGACGTTGTTGTCGTCGAAGCTGAACAGCGACCGCGGATCGTGCAGCAGGACGTTGGTGTCGAGGACGAAGTTCTTTTTCATCGACTGGCCGGGGGGTTCCCTCGGGCGAGACCTCGTG
>CAZDSB010000447.1:0-8887 GCA_964507515.1 uncultured Myxococcaceae bacterium | reverse complement strand
CCCGAGGTCGAACGGCTCGTCCCACTGGAAGCTGATGACGTTGTTGATGAACGAGTCGAGGCGCATGGTGATCTTCGGCTCACCGTGGCCCTCGTTGAAGTCGTGGAAGCTCTCGAAGGGATGGCCGGCAGCGGTCACCTGATCCAGCCGGATGTTCTCCTTGCCGCTCGCGATGAGCCTGTTCGCCTCCTTCACCCCGACGCGGTGGAAGGTCGTCTCGTACGCCTCGAGTCCGTTGTTCCCCGCAGAGGAGAAATAGGCAGCGCCCTGGTCGACGACCTCGTCCACCGTCTCGGCCAGCAGGCCGTCGGAGTAGAAGGGCTCGGCGAAGTAGAAGACGTCATCGACGATGACGTCGGCGTGGAACTGGCTTCGCAGCGCGAGGATGTTGTTGGAGAAGTTCGCCTGCCCGAAGTTCGCGGTGGCGAACGCCAGGTCGGAGCCCGGAGCGATGTCGTGGACCAGCTGCAGCATCGCCCGGCCCTCGTCGTCGCCGTTGGGGTCGGTGAGGTCGTCCTGCAGCACCGTCACGTTCCTGGGAAGGTCTCCGGTGGCGATGTCGTCGGCTGCGTCGGGGTGCAGCCCGTGCGCTCCGAAGGAGTCGTAGCTGTTCGAGAGCACGCCGACCTTGATGCCCGTACCGTCGAAGCCCCGCGCCTGGGCGAGGTCCGCCTTTTCCACCGCCACGGCCTGGCTCTGCACCGAGCCGGCGAACTTCACCGGCTTGGCGACCGCCCGGACATGCGCGATGCCGGGAACCGCGGCCAGCGACTTCACGGCCTGCAGTGGAAGGAAGCCCTCGATCCAGCTCGGGCGAAGGAGGCTCCGGGCGCTGAACTCGAACCCCATCGGCTGGAGCTGGTCACGGATGGATTCCCAGCTGACGCCATCCGCCAGCCGCAGCTCGACCATTGGATTTCCGGCCCGGTCCGTGACCTGCGTCTTCAGCGCGGTCGCAAGGTGAGGCGAGCCGGTATCGAACATCCGTGAGAGCTCGACCAGACCGCGCCCGAGGCTCGCTCCTTGCTCCGCGTGCGCCGTCCAGGCGAACAGAAGCGTGACCGCCGCCCATCGAGCACTCGAGAACCTGATCCCCATGCATGAAACCCCCTCCGGACGTGAGTGCCCGGCCGGTGGACCATCTCAGTCGGCCGGAGAGGGGGAAGAGGGCCTGCAGCGAGGCGGACAGGCGTGCAGCCACCTGCAGCGTTGCCGTTCGCCAGTTCGGCGGCGAACGCTTCGATTCGTTGCTGGTGCAATCGAGCTGCGCGCCCGTCCCAGGACCGGTCACCACACCGCGCAGCGCTTCTCTGGCGGCCTCACCATCTCCGCTCCTGCGGGGCAGGAGAACACCTGCTGGAACTCAGGCAGGTTCGAGAGGGTACCGACGACCCGGAACTTCGGAGCCGGGTGTGGATCCGATTCCAGCATCCGACGCTGCGCCTCCGGACGGACCGCATCGCCGCGCAGCTGCGCAAACGCGACGAAGAAGCGTTGCTCGGGAGTCAGGCCGTCTCGCGCTGGCGCCGGATTTCCCGTGAGCGACTTGTGAAATGCGAGGAAGGCGACCCGGACGCCTGCGAGGTCTCCGACCGCCTCGCCGAGCACGAGCGAGCCCTTGTGATGGAGGCCCGGCTCGACGGAGTACCCCTCGAACTGCTCGGAGACGCATCGCCCGCGCTTCTGGAACTCCTGCCGATCGCTGTCGGTCCACCACGGGTGGGGGCGCCCGTCCACGTCCAGCTCGGATCCCCCGACGTCGATGGCATGGGTCAGGTCGTGCGCGACGCCGGTGCCGATCGCCCCGTAGTTTTCCGCGTCCGTCCGGTCGAGACCGAACGACGGGGGACGGAGGAAGCCCGCGGGGAGCACGATCTGGTTGAGCTGGAGATCGATGTAAGCGTCGGGCGAGGAGGCGGGGAGCAGCCACAGGTCGCGCTCGGTGGGCTTGCCGATGCGTTTGCGGTTTGCGGCGACGTTGAACTTTCGCCCCGCGGCCACGTTGGCCCAGAACGTGTCTCGATGAACCTTGACGGTCGCGTAATCCGTCCATCGCTTCGGGTACCCGACCTGCGCGTCGTAGGCCTCGAGCTTCGCGAGAGCGGTCTTCCGCGTCTCCAGCCGCATCCAGTCCAGACGTGTCACGTCGTCCTTCAGGACCGTCAGCAGCGCCCGGACGATCTCCTGCACCTTGGCCTTGGCGGCCGGCGGAAAGTACCGCTCCACGTACTTCCGTCCGACCGCGTCTCCGAACAGGCTCTCGGTCCACTCGGCGCAGTGCCGGGCACGCGGAGCCCCGTCGGACGCTTCCGAGAAGGATGTCGAGAGGAAGGGCGACGCCGAATCGAGCAACCGCCACCGGAGGTAGGCCTTCCAGACTGGCAGGGGCGTCTCGCGCAGCTCGGCGTCCAGCTGCCGGAGGAAGCCCGGCTGCTCGACGTTGAGGTCGCTCCGAGCCATCCCTGCTTCGGCGTAGTAGGCCTTCCAGTCGACCCCCGGTGCCATCTGCTCGAGCTGCGCGAAGCTCGTCGGGTGGTCGGTCGCGGCGGGGTCCGCTGCCTCCTTGCCGTCGAGGGTTGCCCGTGCGAGGCGCGTCTCGAGCGCGAGGATTGCACGGGACGACTCCTGGGCCTCGGCGTCCGGCGCGCCCGCGAGCGCGAGCAGCCGTGTCACCCGCGCCCGGTAGCCGTCGCGAGCCTGGGCGAGCTCCGGGCCTTCCCCGAGGTAGGCGTCACGGCCGGACAGGCCCACGCTGCCAGGGACGACGTTCGCGATGAACCGCCGCGGCTCGCGGTTGTCCATGGCGCCGGTCAGCCCGAACCCCACCGGAATCGCCAGGGCATGCAGTCGCCGGATGCTCCGCTGGAGGTCGGCCGGGCTCCGGACCGCATCGATTTCGTCGAGCAGGGGCGCGATCGGAGCGAGCCCGAGCGCCTCGATCCGCGATTCGTCCATGCACGCGGCGTAGTGATCGCTCAGGAGCCGCTCGATGCTTCCCTTCGGCCAGCTCTCGCGACGCGACAGCTCCTCGAGCATGGCCTGGAGGTCGCGCCTGTTGTTCTCGCGCTCGGCGGCGCGCCGACCCCATCGCGATTGCTGCGCGGGGATGGGGTTGGCCGTCCGCCACGGAGCATTCGCGAACGCGTCGAAGTCGGTACAGGGGTCGATTCTTCGATCGACCTCGGGGAGGGTGCCGACGTTGGCCCGCGCGGGCTTCGTGCACGCTGGCAGTGCGAGGAGCGGTAACGCAAGGACGAACAAGAGAGTCCGGGTCGTGGTGATCATCGCCTCACCGTGGAGTAGGGGACGGGACCCTCGACGAACGAGAGCACGCTCTCGGTGTCGACGACCGTGGCGAACTCGCCCTGGAGGTCGGACAGCGCGACCGCGTGAACCAGCTCCGCCGGGTAGCGGATCCCGTCCGGCCCCACCCGGTCGAAGGTCGCCGTCGCATCGGACACGACCCAGGTGTCGAACCCCAGGTTTGCTGCCATGCGCGCCGACGTCGAGATGCAGTGGTTCGTCGTCAGTCCGACGATGACGAGGGTACGGTGGCCGGCGGCGCGCAGCTCCTCCTCGAGCGGCGTCCCGATGAAGCAGCTGTGGACCCGCTTCTGGATGACGCGCTCGCCAGGCCCGGGCGCGAACTCCTCCTTGAATGCGTTCCCGGGCTGATCCGGACGCAGGGGTGAGCCCGGGTCGGTCGACATGTGCTGCACGTGGACGACGGGGCGGCCGCTCGCGCGCCACGCCGAGAGCAGATCGGCGACGCACTCCTCCATCCCCGGGTTGTTCCTCCGCCCCCACTCGGGCGCATCGAACCCCTGCTGGACGTCGAGGAGGAGGAGGACCTCGGACTTCGGCAAGCTCTCCATGGGTGTCCGGAGCGTCCGTGCTCGCGCTCGGGCATCCAAAGCGCCGATGGGGCGAATCGGCGGACCCGATGGTAAGAAATCGGCGTGAAGCCGGAACTCGAGCTTCGCCATCTGCGAGTGTTCCTGGCGGTGGCCCAGCTGGGCGGCCATACCCGCGCGGCGCGGTCGCTGGGCCTCTCGCAATCCACCGTCTCCGAGACGCTGAGATCGCTGGAGCGCGCGCTCGGCACTCCGCTCTTTCGAAAGGCGGCCCGCGGCTCGACGCTGACGCCGACGGGAGAGGCGCTCCTGCCGCGAGCGCGCAACATCCTGACCCTCGCGAGCCAGCTCGTCGCCGAGCTCGCCCGGGTGTCCAGCGACGTGCAGGCCAGCCTGATCGTCGCGGCAGTCGAGTCCCTGAACACCTACGTCCTGCCGTCTCGCCTCGCGACGCTCCGGTCGCGCTGGCCCAAGGTCCAGCTCGAGGTGATCACCGGAACCTGCGCCGAGATTCGCGAGAGCATCGCCGCCGGACAGGGTGACCTGGGCCTGCTGCTCGAAGGTGAGGCGGATGGGCCCGGCGGCGCCGGGGATGCCTCCATCCTCACGACGGCGCGCCTTGCCGTGCTCGCCGCTCCCGGGCACCCGCTCGCGGGGAAGACCGCGTCTCCCGACGAGCTGCGCCGGTGCGAGTTCCTGATGAGCGACGCCGCCGGGGCGTACCATCGTCTCCTGCGCCGGTACTTCGAGGCCGCGCAGGTTCCGCTCCCCAGGACCCAGACGCTCGGAAACGTCGAGGGAGTGAAGCGCGGGCTGCAGGCCGGAGGCACCGGTCTCGGACTGCTGCCGGCTCACGCCGTCCAGCAGGAGGTGGAGGACGGCAGCCTCGTCGGGATCGAGGTTCGGCCGGCCCTGCCGCGCCTGGTCCTTCGCGCGCTGATCGCCCCGGGAGCCGTGGACTCGCCGCTGGTGGGCGACCTGATCGGGAGCCTGCGCGGGCTGGCGCTCGGGGCCTGACACGGGCAGCATCCCGCCACCCCCGAGGTGCCCCATGGCCACGACCGAATCCCTGCCGCCGGGAACGAGCGGACTGCCGCTTCTGGGCGAGACCCTGCCGTTCATGAAGGACATGTTCGGCTTCATCCACGAGCGGACCCGGCGCCACGGTCCCGTGTTTCGTTCGCACATCCTCGGCACGCCCACCGCCTTCATCTCAGGCCCAGAGGTGTGTGACCGCTGGCTCGACGAGAACCAGGTGCAGCGCGAGGGGTCCTTCCCGGCCCCCGTCCAGAAGCTCTTCGGTGGCGCCGGCGTCCTTCCGATGCTCGACGGGCCTGCGCATCGCACACGCAAGCAGCTGGTGATGGCCGGCTTCTCTCGCGAGGCGCTCGCCAGCTATCTGCCCGGTCTCTCCCGGACGATCGAGTCGTACCTCACGCGATGGGCAGGGCAGGGTGAGTTCGCCGTCACCCCCGAGCTGAAGCTGCTCGCGATCGAGGGGATCTGCGGAAACGTGCTCGGCCTCGGGCCCGGACCGGAGCTGTCCCGGCTGGTGGCGGACTACGGGCGCGTCATCCTGGGGTTCACCGGGCTGCCGATCCCCGTTCCATGCACGCGCTTTCACGCCGCGCTCCAGGCCAGGGACCGCGTCCTCGCCACGCTCGCCGCCCAGGTGAAGCGACATCAGGACGCCGGGGCGGGTGCGCCACCGGATGGGCTGACTCGCATGCTCGCCGCACGAGCACCGGATGGAACCGCGCTCACGCCGCAGCAGGCGGCCCTCGAGCTGCACCACGTCGTGCTCGCCGGGGCGATCATCTTCGCCGAGCTGGCGGCGCTGCTCGTCGAGCTCCACCGGCATCCGGACGTCGGCGACCGGCTCCGGGCGGAGGTCAGATTGGTCGCGGGTTCCGGGGAGGTCACGCCCGCGCAGCTCCGACAGATGCCCTATCTGGAGCAGGTGATCATGGAGGTGAAGCGAACCTGCCCCAACGTGCCGGTCAGCTTCGGCAAGGCCCGGGCGCCGATCACTCTCGGAGGTTTCACCATCCCCGCCGGCTGGAACGTGATGATGGCCGTCGGCGAGCACAATATGAACCGCGTCTTCACCGAGCCCGCGAAGTTCGACCCGGACCGGTTCTCTCCCGCGCGGGCCGAGCACCAGAAGAGCCCGCACGCGTTCGCACCCCAGGGAGCCGGCACGGTCGACAAGGGTCACAAGTGCGCGGGGTACGACTACTCCACCGTGTTCATGGAGCTCTTCGCCGTCCTGCTGATGCGGTCGTACCGCTGGCAGGTTCCGGCGCAGGATCTTTCGCTCGATGGCTCGCTGATCCCGCCGGAGATCCGATCCGGCCTCCGCATCCGGATGGAGCGCGCCTAGCGGCGGGGCCTCCACCCGGACGGCTGGCAGGAATCAGAACATCTTTGTCACTCCTGCCAGCGCCACCTCCCGTACGACGCTCGGCGGAGGTGGCATATGACGACGCAGAACGAGATGTGGCGGTGGGCGAGGATCGCGAGAAGTGTGGCGCTGGTTGCAGCCCTCGCCTTGCCCCTGCTGGGTGGGCACCGGGTCCGGGCGGCCAGCGGTGACCAGGACGCCGAGGAGCTCGGCCGTGGAGGCCGGGACCCGAACCCGGCCCTGTTCAGCCCGGAGTCGCACCCATTCGGACGCGCGATGGACACCTGGGCCGAGGACTGGTGGGGCTGGGAGCTGTCGATCCCCGCATCCAACAATCCGATCCTGACGGCGGACTTCGACTGCGGCACAAACCAGAGCGGACCGGTGTTCTTCGTTCCTCCGGTCGCCGTGGGGACCCAGAACCTGACCCGGTCGTGCACCGTCCCGCACGGAAAGGCGCTGGCCGTCAGCCTGTCGACCGTCCTGAACGACTTCCCCTGCCCGGATCCGACCTTCAAGCCGGCCCCGGGCCAGAGCCTGTTCGACTTCCTGCTCGCAGGCGCGGTCGCCGGAAACGCGGACATCGCGGAGATCGACGTCACCCTCGACGGCCAGCCGCTGAACGACATCCTGGACTACCACTTCGCTTCGGATCGCCTCTTCTTCTTCAAGGGGGACACCAGCCTGCAGCCGGTGCTCGACTCCTGCATCACCGGCCAGTTCCAGCCCGCAGCCGTCGACGCCTTCCTCATCGTCTTCAAGCCGCTTCGCCCCGGGCACCACACCATCACCCGGCGGGTGGTGACGACGAAGGGGCTGGTCACCGGCCCGACGATCACCGAGCTCGAGGTCCTGCCGGAGCACTGAGTGCGGCGCTAGCGGCGGGACTCCGGGCTCGCGGAGCTCGACGCCGGCCCGGAGTCCCGGAAGTGCATCAGCCGGTAGGCTCCCGGGGTGACTCCGAGCGCGCGCTGGAAGGCCCGTGTCATTCGCGGCGTCGTCCCGAAACCCGAGCGAGCAGCGACGACCTTGGTGCCCAGACGGGTCGTGGCCAGCAGGGAGCGCGCGTGCTCGACGCGCAGCTTCTCCACGAGCTTCGCCGGCGTCAGGTCCAGCGCCTGGAGGCAGCTGCGGTGGAGCGTGCGCACCGACATCCCCGCCCGGTGCGCCACCGTGGCCACGTCGAGCGGGGAGCGGAGGTTGGCGCGCATCCAGGCGATGACCGGGCCCAGGGGATCGTTCGCCAGGGTCTGCGCCACCAGCTCCTCGCTGAACTGCGACTGGAACCCGGGCCGTCGCACGAAGAGCACCAGGTGGGCGGCGACGGTGTCCGCGGTCTTCCGGCCGTGGTCCTCCTCGACCATGGCCAGCGCCATGTCGATGCCCGTGCTGACGCCGGCGGCGGTCCAGATGCGCCCATCCCGGACGAAGATCGCCTCGCGGTCCACCGAGACGCTCGGATAGAGCCGCGCGAGTCGCTCGCACGAGTACCAGTGCGTCGCCGCACGCCTTCCTTCGAGGATGCCCGCGCTGGCGAGGACGAACGCGCCGTCACACACCGAGGCCATGCGGCTCACCGTGCGTGAGGCGCGGGCGAGCCACGCCAGGAGCGCGCGGTCCCTGGCGGCGGCCTCGGTCGCGGCGTCGTCTCCCCCGGCGACGATGACGATGTCGCTGGGCAGAGGCCGGATCGCGGTCAGGTCGGCGGCCTCCACCGAGATCCCGGAGGTCAGCGTCATGGCGCCGCCGCCCACGGTGCTCATCACGAGCTCGTAGACCGGCGACTTCAGCTGGCGGATCGCCTCGGCGAAGACCTCGGCGGGCCCGAACAGATCGAGCCCGTCGGCGTCCCGATAGCCCACGAGCACGACGCGCCGGCGCACGCCCCGAGACTAGAACGCCCGCGAGCGTGACTGCACATCCGTCGCGGGACCACTCCTGACGTCATGGTCGATACGGGACCCGAACGCCCCGCTGGAAGACCGTCCGGGGAGGCGCTAGGTCTGGGCGGGCGTGTGGACCATGCTCCTCGTCGCGCGGCTCGCCCTGGCGTCCACGCCGGAGCCGACGCCCGAGACGCCGCCGTCGGACGTTCCGCGTGCCACCACGACGGATCCTCGACTGCTCCCGCCGCCCGACGCCCCGCCGGTGACCCCCTCGCCGCTGGGCAGCGCTCCCGGAAAGCTCGCCTGGCCACGCCAGGAGCTCCCGGTGAACGCCTGGGACGGGGTGGCCGCCGGCGCGCTCGGCGCGGCGACGATCGCGGTTCAGTTCGGGGTCCCCAACCCGAGCGCTCCGAAGTGGAGCAGCACCGGATTCGACGACTGGGTCCGCGGCTGGTTGAGGATCCCCGGCGAGAGTGGGCGAAACGCCGCTGCCCTCACCAGCGACTTCTTCGTCTTCACGCTCGCCGCGGCGCCGTTCATCAACGCCTTCTTCGTCGCCGGCTGGGAGCACGAGCGGATGGACGTGGCGTGGAAGCTGGCCGCCCTGGACGCCGAGACGCTGCTCACGGTCACCTTCGTCACGCTCTCCCTGCAGAAGCTCACCGCGCGAGAACGACCCTTCGTGAAGGAGTGCCAGGTCAACCCGTCGCTCTCCGAGTGCAGCATCGGCGCGAAGTACGCGT
>CAZDSB010000446.1:0-2865 GCA_964507515.1 uncultured Myxococcaceae bacterium | reverse complement strand
GGTCGAGGGGGTGGTCGGTGTGTCGCAGGTCCGGGTGCGGCGCTCCGGGCCAAAGACCTTCGCCGACGTCATCCTCCAGGTCGCGCGAGGCCTCCCGGTGGAGCAGGCGCACGAGATCGCGCACCGGGCGGAGGACGCCATCCACGGCGCGGTGCTCGACGTCGACGTGATGGTCCACACCGAGCCGGCCGATGAGCCCACGAGCGCCGTCGAGCCCGTGGCGCGCTGAACGGATCTTCCGCTCAGGTGCTCGGGTTCAGGACCGAGCCGAGGCTCATGTCCAGCCGGGGACCGAGCTGCTCCAGCAGGCTGTCCAGCTCCGTCGGCGGCAGAGACAGCACGCGCTCCAGCTTCGCGCGGGTGCGCTCGAGCAGCATCTCCCGCGCCTTCGCCATCCGCCGGCTGATGGTGGACTTGTTCACCTGGTACATCGCGGCGATCTGGTTGAGGCTCAGCCCCTCGAGGAAGTGCATCCGCAGCACGTTGCGCTCTCCCGGGTCGAGGGAGGCGAACGCTTCCCGCAGCGCGCTGCCGAACTCGGTCGCGTACTTCCCCCGCAGCAGCTCCAGCGTCCGGTCCGCGGTGGGCGCGGCCGGCTCCCAGAGCGACGCGTCAGGGAGCGGTTCGGGACCGCGCCGTGCGTCCCGGCGTGCGTTGAGCGCGAGGCGGAGCGCGCCCGCCCGCAGCCAGTTCTCCAGCGAGCCGCGTCCGGCGTAATCGAGGATGCGCGGAGACTTGCCCTCCTCCGGCACCAGCACCCGCGTGCGCAGGCGCTGGAGGATCTCGTCCACGAACGACGGCGTCCCATCCACGCTGCGGACAGCGCCGGCCACGGAGGAGAGGAGCGTTCCGAAGGAGCGCAGCGCGCAGATGTCGCCCTCGGCGCAGCCGAAGGCCAGGTACAGATCCGCCAGATGGAGCTGCTCGATCGCGGCGCCCACGTCGCTCGCCCGGGCGAGCTGCGCGGCCCAGTGCGTCACGAACCGTCGCGGGTCGACCGTCACCTCAGGCCAGCGGCCCTCCGCCTCCGCGAGCTGGTCGGCCAGACGGGTCTCCAGCTCGGCGCGCCTCGCACCGCGGCGGGCCGCCGGAAGAGCCTCCCAGAACACGTCGGCGTGGGCGAAGGCGGTCAAGGGGTGGTGGCCCCGGGCGGGGCGCGAAGGTACCAGCCGGAGCGACGGGTCAGCCACCCGAGCCAGGCCAGCACCGCCAGGGAAATAACCAGAAGGCCCCAGCGCAGCCACCCGGATGCCAGGCCACCGATCTCACCGGCGGTGAGCATCCGCACGACATAGGCATCCCCGACGGGTGTACGGCTCCCGTCCTCCCCGAGGTGTATCCCCAGGACGCGGATGGTGCTTCCACCGACCTGGAGCTGCACCACCTTTCCCAGCGGCGGCGCCACCGGCCAGCGCCCGCCGGCCCATCCACCGTCGGGCGCATGGAGGACGACCTGGGCTCCGGCGGCGCGGCCCAGCTCCTCGAGGAGCCCGGTGTCCACCCACCGGCCGCTGAGCACCACCCCGACGATGGAACGGCCTCGCACCACGGGCCGGCCCGAGACGAGCAGCAGATCGTCCATCTCCCGCGCGCTCACCAGTGGGACACCGAGCTTCTCCAGCGTCGCCCAGGACCAGAGCGCATCGGTGGGCGTGCCCTCCATCGCCTCCATCAGCATCGGGATGGCAGGAGCCGGCGCCCCGAACGCATCCGGCGCGGCGAGGTTCAGCACGACGCGGCCCCATGCGTTCGCCACCAGCAGTGCGTCCCGCGTCTTCAGTCCGGGCAGGTCCGCAGAGCGGAGGATGTCGTGCGCCTCGGAGAGCTGGTGCTCGCGACTCTCGTCCTCCGCCAGCCCGAGCGCAGCGTCCATGTTGCTCGCCTGCCCCAGCGCGGCGAGCGCGCCCTCGGCGCGAAACCCGGCCTGAACGAGCAGATCGGTGCGCTCGCTCTGCGCGCGGAGCAGCTCGGGGAGTCGTGCCGCCGAGGCGTAGAGCTCGTGATCCACGCGGCGCTCCCAGACCACGTGCTGGATCCACACGCCGACGGTGATCAGGAGCAGCGCGAGGGCGAGGAGGCCTGTGCTCTGGTGGAAGGGAAGCCGCGCCTGGCGCAGGGCGAGCAGCAGCGCCTCCATCGACGGCCAGCGCTGCGCCGGGTCGGTGGCGAGCCCGCGGGCGAGCACCCGGGACAGCCGAGCGGGAAGGGTGCGGCGTCGCAGCGAGACCGGCTCGGGCGGACGCGACGGCGAGGCCTGCTCGACCTCCTCCGGGCGCTGTCCCTCGACCGCCTCGAGCAGCGCCAGGCAGAAGCTGTACTGGTCGCTGCGGACGTCGGAGGACTGCCCGTGCCAGTGCTCGGGCGCCATGTACGCCGGGGTCCCGGCGAAGCGTGGAGCGTGCTCGTGCACGGCGCGGGCGAGGCCGAAGTCGGTCACGCGGACCCGGCCGTCCTCGCCGACGAGCACGTTCTCCGGCTTGAAGTCTCCGTGGATGATCCCCGCACGGTGCGCGGCGGCCAGCCCCTCGCCCGCGGCCGTGTAGAGCGAGAGCGTCTGCCGCAGCCCGACCAGGCCCGGCCGCTGCGCGCGGCGGAGCGTCTCGCCCTTGACGTACTCCATGGCGAAGAAGACCTCGCCGTCGAAGGTCCCCACGTCGTGCACGGTGACGATGTTGGGGTGCGACAGCCGCGCGATGGCCTGCGCCTCGGCGAGGAGCTGGGGCCTGGCCGCGGCGGGACTCGCTCCCTTTCCGGGGCGGAGGAACTTGATCGCGACCTTCCGGTCCAGCTCGGGGTCGAAGGCGCTGTACACGACGCCCATCCCGCCGCGCCCGACGGGATCGAGCAGCACGTAGCGGCCGAGGT
>CAZDSB010000445.1:0-10409 GCA_964507515.1 uncultured Myxococcaceae bacterium | reverse complement strand
CGAGCTCACCCATGAGGAACGCAGTGCGCTCGCTGGTGGTGTGCCTTGTGATGCTCGGCGCGAGCACCGGGTTCGCGCAGGACCGGGGCACGACCCAGGGTCCCGAAGGTTCGGAGATCGGCAAGGGCGGCTACGTCTCGGGTCCGGGCGGCCTTGGCGGCTTCTCGCTCACGCTGGACGGTGGAGGGGCGATCACCCAGCAGGGTGGGCAGTTCAGCCCGCCCCTGTACGCCGGGCTCACCGCCTCGTACTGGGACGCGGACTTCTACCGGATCGATCTGAGCGGGTTCTACATCCCGGACCCCAAGATCTGGGGCGCGCTCCTTGGTCCCTCGTTCCACACCACCACCTGGCCCGTCGCCTTCAGCATCGGGTTCCAGGGAGGTCTTCACATCTTCAACCAGGGCCCGGTGAATTTCATTCTGTCCCCGCGCATCGGAATGGACTGGATCACCCAGAGCCACTTCCAGCTCGGGGTGTTCGCCAACTGGGACATCAACCTGGCCGACTTCAATCGCTCCATCATCCGCGTGGGCCTGAGCATCGGGTGGCGCTTCTAGGCCCCGCTCCCGTGAACTGATGCTCGCCTCGCTCCTCCTCGTCGTCGCTCTCCTCTCGCAGACGCCACCACCTCCGGCGGCATCTCCTTCCGCTCAGACACAGGCCGCGCCGGCGGGCCAGTCGGCCCCGCCGCCCGTCCAGGCGGTTCCACCGCCGCCGATGGAGTCCGCGCCACCTCCCACGCAGTCACCGCCGGCGCCCGCCACTCCCGCGGCGCTCGCTGCGCTTCCGCCCGCGGCACCGCCGTCGCAGGGGCCGGTGAACATGGCGCAGTGGGACTCGAACAGCCTCCCGCCCGTGTACGAGCGGAGCGACCAGCCGCCGCTCACCGATCAGGACGTCTCGAAGCTCACCCAGTCCGGCTTCCCCACCGACCAGCTCGTCCGGCTCATCGCGGAGCGCCAGTGCGCGTGCGACGCCTCGCCCGAGGGGTTGATCCGGATGCGGGTGAACGGCGTGGATTCGAACGTCATCTCTGCCGTGTCGAAGTACGCGCTCAAGCCGAACGGGGTCCTGAACCTCGAGGTGACGCTCGACTTCACCGGCCAGAGCCGGCGGGCTCGGAACGCCTACCTCTACGTCTTCGTGGATGACGGCGACGTGACCCGCGTCATGAGCACCAACGTGGACGAGCTGCTCAAGCGGCCCAACGCGCACGAGACCACCGTCGACAACAGCGACATCCTCATCACCCGGACCGTGCGCCGCATCGTGCTTCCTGGGCAGCTGCAGCTGAAGACCTACGGGCGCCACACCCTGGTCGTGGCCAGCTCCGCCAGCCCGAGCCTGACCCACCCGTCGCAGCTGAAGTCACAGGATCGTTCCGCGGCTCAGGTATATCTGTTCGACTATCCGAGAGCCTCGCTGCAGAGTCTCTGCCGACTGACCGCCGGATACCGTCGCGACGCCCAGATCGTCGACCGCTGGCGCTTCCAAGGTAGCCGCTTCGAATGCGAATGGAACTGACCATGACCCGCACCCGAATCGCGTTGTCCCTCCTCGCCGGCCTCTGGCTGGCGTGCTCGACCGAGCGCGCCTTCACCAAGGGCGAGTACACCGATCCAAACGAGATCGATCTCCTCTCCGACGAGTGGGCCCCCAGCGACCTGCAGCTCATCGCCAAGAAGGTGGTGGGCGATCTGCAGGCCTCGCCCGCCTTCGCCCAGATCCAGGGCCGCCCGGTGGTGATCGTGGGCAAGCTGAAGAACAGCACCTCCGAGCACATCGACATGCAGAGCCTGGGGGACAAGATCCAGACCCAGCTCGCGAACACCGGGAAGTTCGCCTTCGTGGACGCCAGCGCACGCCAGGCCGTCGCGGAGGAGTACGAGTACCAGGGAAGCGGCTACGTGCGGCCCGACCAGGCGAAGGGTCCGGGCCAGCAGATCGCGCCGGACTACATCATGACCGGCGATCTCGCCTCCATCAAACAGCGCGTCGGAAGCGACGAGTTCATCTATTACAAGATGACCGCGAAGCTGACGAACCTCCGCACCGGCATCCTCGAGTGGACGGACGAGAAGGAGCTGAAGAAGAAGTTCGTCAAGCAGGGGATCCGTCCCTAGTGCCTCGACCGGGGTGTGCTGATCGCTACGATGGCCGATCCTCTCGTTGCGACGCGCAGACTCGCCCCTGCGCCTCCGCTGCTCGTTCCTCGCGTGCGCCGTCTCACTTCGGTCTCGTCCATCTCGCTGTGCTCACCACACCCCGGTCGAGGCACTAGCGCTCGACCGTCGCGCGCTCGCCTCGTGGTCCATTCTCTCCTCGCGGTTCGGTGGCCGGTCGCGCTGGGCGCGATCGTGCTGATGCTGACCGGCTGCGCCGGCGACTACATCGCCCGCACCGCGGGGTACCGGCGCGCCTACGAGTCGTACCAGTACCCGCCGGCCATCCAGGGCTTCGACAACGAGATGAAGTCCGGGCCGCAGATCGACCAGCTCCTCGCCATGATGGACGAGGGGATGGTCCTGCACGCGTCCGGGCAATACGAGCAGAGCATCCAGGTGCTCGCGCAGGCGGACAAGCTGAGCGAGCGCCTCGACTTCGTCTCCGTCAGCGAGGAGGCGAAGGTCCTCATCTCCAGTGAGCGCGAGCGCGCGTACCGCGGCGAGGACTTCGAGAAGCTGATGATCTCCACGCTCCAGGCGCTGAACTACGCGCAGCTGGGGAAGGACGAGGATGCGCTGGTCGAGGTGCGCCGGGTGAACGAGCGCATGCAGCGCATGATCAACGAGGAGAAGAAGCCCTACGAGCAGCTCGCGGTCGCCCGCTACCTCACCGCCGTCCTCTGGGAGGACCAGGGACACGCCGACGACGCGTTCATCGACTACAACTACGCGAACAAGCTGGCCGGTGACCTGGGGTCGCTGGCCGAGCCGCTGGTCCGCCTCGCGAAGGAGACCGGGCGAGACGACGCGTACCGCCAGCTCCACCGTCAGTACCCGTGGGTGAAGCCGGAGCCGCTCGGGAGCGACGACGGGCAGATCCTGGTGGTGCTCGAGGCCGGCAAGGCGCCGGTGAAGACCAACGGCTCACGCAGCGGGGGACCGAAGGCCGAGGTCATCGCGGTGCCGGTGTTCCGGGACCGCCCCTGGATCCGCGACTCCCAGGTCGTACTGGATGGCGATGCGAGCACCGCGGTGCGGCCCACCACCATCACCTCGCTCGAGCAGGTGGCGAAGATCCATCTCGACTACCGGATCGGCGGCCTCATCGCCCGCCAGTTCGCAGCGGCGGCGATCCGGACCGGGGCGGCGGTCGGCGTGGGTCAGGCGACGGGCAGCGAGGCGCTGGGAATCCTCACCTTCCTCGCGCTGAGCTACGTCAATCAGCCCGATCTCAGATCCTGGATGTCGTTGCCGGCGGAGTTCCAGCTGGCCCGGTTCCGTGTGTCCACCGGGGTGCACCGCCTCACCGTGATGGCCGGCGGCGGCGCCCGCGAGGTGCAGGTGGACGTGAAGCCGCGCCGCGTGACCCTCGTCGTCCTCCGGAGCTACTGAGCCGGGTCGCCCGGCGCCCCTGCGCCGGTCCTCGAGCGTCCCCCTGGTGCGGGGGGCTAGGCGGAGCCGCCGCGGGTGCCTCCTGCGCGGGGGCGCTCCTTCGCCGAGACGGGTGACCATCCTTCCTCGGACCGCCCCAGCGCCCCGTCCGGGTGGGCCCGCCGACCGGGGCCGACAGCCCGCCTCGCTTCTCGAGGTACCTCTGCAGCCGCGAGAGCACGCTCACCAGCTCCGGCGCCTCGCCGAGCACGCCCAGGAACGGATCTTCCCCGAGGCGCTCCATGCGCGCAGGTGCATCGAGCGCGGTGAACTGACGCGGGTGCAGGCCGGTCGTCACCTCGTCCCAGCGAAGCGGCATCGAGACGGGAACGCCCGGGAGCGGCCGGGCCGAGTACGGGGCGGCCAGGAGCTTTCCACGGCCGTTCTGGAGGTAGTCGACGTAGACCTTCGAGCGCCGGGCACGGACCGCACGCTCGGTGGTGGCGATGCCGGGGTGTTGCTGGACGAGCGCCTCGGCGAGCACCTGTCCGAAGCTGATCGCCGCTTCGTGGTCGAGCTGTCGCTCCAGCGGGACCAGCACGTGCAGCCCCGAGCTGCCGCTGGTCTTGATGAAGTGCGGGAGCTCTAGCTCCTCGCACAGCGCGCGCGCGGCGAGGGCCAGGGTGATCACGTGCTCGAAGGGCGCGCTCTTCGGATCGAGGTCGAGGATGCACCAGTCCGGGTGCTCGAGATCGGCGACCCGCGCGCTCCAGAGATGAAAGGGGATGGTCCCGAGGTTGACCAGGAAGGCGAGCGTCTCCGCGTCCTCGCAGACGAACTGCTGGATGGGCCCCTCATCGCCCTCCATCTGCACGGTGTGCACCCAGGAGGGGACGTACGGACCGCCGGCCTGCTTCTGGAAGAAGCTCTCACCGTGGATGCCGTCCGGGAACCGGGTGAGCATCAGTGGCCGGTCGCGCAGGTACGGCAGCATCCAGGGGGAGATCGCCTGGTAGTAGCGGATCAGATCGCCCTTGCTGAAGCCGTCCTCGGGGAACCACACCTTCTCGAGGTTGACGAAGTTGACGGTCCGCTCCTCCGAGCGCCACGGCGGCACGCACTGCTCGGGCCGGCGGTCGACGCGGAACCGGCAGAACACCGGCGCACGGGGCGACCCACCCCGCTCCCATTCCTTGTAGCGAACCTCCGCGACCAGCGTCGGGTCGACCCAGCGGAGATCGCGATCCCGCGGCGCGTCCCTGCAGGGCGGTGTGGACCGGCGATGCTCGCCGAGCTCGCGCTCGACCCGCGACGCTTCCCGCGGTCCGAGACCGCTGCCCACGCGGCCGGCGTAGACGTACTCGGCGCCGTCGTGCGTCGCGAGCGCGAGCGAGGTCAGCTCGCGGGTGTGCCCGACGACGGCGAAGTCCCCGATCTGGTGGGTGACGACCTTCTGCCAGTCGGTTCCGCGACCGGCATGGTGGGCGCCATCGGAGCGCTTGGCCACGATGCCCTCCAGCCCCATCTGCTTCACCGCCTCGTAGAACGCCTCCCCTTCCGTCTCCACCGGCTCGACGCAGCGCACGCGGCCACCGTCCGCCGTCAGTCCGCGCAGCAGCTCGCGGCGGCGCTCGAGCGCCAGCCCGCGCAGGTCCCGTCCCTCGGCGGCGAGCAGGTCGAACGTCCAGTAGGTGGCGGGGTTCGCGCCCGGGGGAGGACGAGCGCGCTGAGCCCGCTGCTGGAGGAGGCTGAAGGAGGGACGCCCCTCGGAGTCCTCCACCACCACCTCGCCGTCGAGGATGAAGTCGTCGGAAGGCAGCGAGCGGAGCGACTCGACCACCTCGGGGAACTGCTCGGACGGGTCGCTTCCACCTCGGTACCGGAGCCGGACCTGGCGCCCGCGCCGCTCGGCGAGGATCCGGTAACCGTCGTACTTCAGCTCGAACCACCAACCGCTGCGGGTGAACGCGCGCGGAGCCCTGCTGGCGAGTTGGAAGTCCACGTCCGCCAGTCGCACGTCCCGCTCGGGTGCGCCGGTCTGCTCGATCGCGCGCCTGAAGGGAGGGGTCGCGACAGACCTGTTGCGAGGCGGACGTCTGCTGGCGGCCATGAGGAGGGGGGTATATCTACGCTGTCATGGCGGCTCGCGCGATCGGCTCGGGGACAATCTCTTTCGGCCTGGTGAACATCCCGGTGAAGCTCTACGCGGCGGCCGAGAGCGCAGCGCAGATCTCGTTCAATCAGCTCCACGACAAGTGCAAGGGCCGCATCAAGCAGCAGCTCTGGTGCCCGGTGGACAACGAGCAGGTGACCCGGGACCACCTGGTGAAGGGCTACGAGTTCGCCAAGGACCAGTACGTCATCTTCACCGCCGAGGAGCTGAAGGCGCTCGAGGAAGCCTCCACCAAGGCGATGGAGATCACCGAGTTCGTTCCGCTCTCGAAGGTGGACCCGCTCTACTTCGAGAACGGCTGGTACCTCGGCCCCGACAAGGGCGCGGACCGTCCGTACAAGCTCCTGGCGCAGGCGCTGGAGCAGGCGCAGCACGCCGCGATCGCCAAGTACTCGACGCGGGGTCGCGAGGAGCTGGTGCTCATCCGCCCGCGCCAGGGCGCGCTGGTGATGCAGACCCTGCGCTACGCCGACGAGCTCCGCCCGGTGAGCGAGGTTCCCATCGGCGAGGGCGAGGTGAAGCCGGCCGAGCTCCAGCTGGCGAGGCAGTTCATCGACCAGCTGTCGACCGAGACCTTCGATGCCGGCAAGTACGAGGACACCTACCGGAAGAAGCTCCAGGCGGTCATCGACGCGAAGATCGCCGGTGAGCCGGTGTCCATCGCTCCGGCCGAGCCGCCACGGACCCAGGTGATCGACCTGATGGAGGCCCTCAAGGCGAGCCTGGCGAAGCGAGGCACGACGCCGGCGACGACGGAGTCGGTCCCGGAGCGCAAGCCTCCGAAGCGCGCGCCGGCCCAGGCCGCCCCGGCGGCGGCGAAGAAGCGCGGCAAGCGCTAGGCGCTCCGAGCGTCGGATCGTTGCCATGCGGCGAGGCCGTGCAGCGATCGGCAGCACATTCTTCTTCGCGCTCGCTCCCGGCATGGTCGTGGGTGTGGTGCCCTGGTGGCTCACCCGCTGGGACCCACGACCGGCGCCGGTGGCGCTGCGTCTGCTCGGAGGGCTCCTCCTCGTCGTCGCCCTCCCCGTCCTGGTGAGCGCGTTCGCGCGCTTCGTCCGCGATGGCCTGGGCACGCCCGCGCCGGTGGCCCCGACCGAGCGGCTCGTCGTGACCGGCGTCTACCGGCACGTACGAAATCCAATGTACCTCGCGGTGCTCGGTGCCATCGGCGGTCAGGCGCTGCTGCTCGGGCGCCCGGTCCTGCTCGCGTACGCCGGGCTCGTGGCAGTTCTGGTGGTGAGCTTCGTCCGCCTGTACGAGGAGCCGGTCCTCCACCGTCAGTTCGGAGCGCAGTACGAGGCGTACCGCCGGGCGGTCCCCGGGTGGTGGCCGCGGGTCCGGCCGTTTCGCGGCTGAGGGGTCGATCCGACCCGTCACACGGGGGACGCCGATCCTGCCGCCCGCGCCCCTCTCGTCAGACCCCGCTGGTACCTCTGTACTGGTCATGCAGCAGACCCGGGTGGAGACGCGGACTTACACGCTCGCCGACGCTGCGGCGGTGCTCGGCACCTCCGAGGAGAGGGTCCTCCAGCTCGTCGAGGCGGGACTTCCCGAGCGAGCGTCCCGGCTGCGCCGTCCTGGCACGCGCGTCCTCACCTTCCAGGACCTGGTGCTGCTGCGGAACGCCAAGCGCCTCGTGGATCGGGCCATCCAGCCGGCCCGGGTGGCGGACGCGCTCCGGCAGGCCCGGGCCAGGCTCCCCGAGGGCCGTCCTCTGAGCAGCGTCACGCTCGAGCCGGTCGGGCAGGAGGTCGTGCTCCGCGAGGGAAAGGTCCGGGTCGAGCCCGGCTCCGGCCAGGTGCTGCTGGATCTCGAGGAGCCCTTCGCGCCGGCGCCCGCGCCCACGCCGGAGATCGACGCGCTCTTCTCCGAAGCCCAGCTCCTGGAGGACCGTGCGCCCGCACGTGCCCGCGTCCTCTACGCGGAGCTCCTGGCCCGTTCGCCGGGACACGGCGACGCACACGTGAACCTCGGGCGGCTCCTGCACGAGGAGGGACGCCTCGCGGAGGCACAGACCCACTACCGGGCCGCCCTCGCCGCTCGCCCCGGGGACGCCACGGCGGCCTACAACCTCGCGGTGGCGCTCGGTGATCAGGGACGCACCCCCGACGCGGTCCACTGGTACGAGACGGCGCTCCGGTCCGACCCACGCCTCGCCGAGGCGCACTACAACCTCGCCTGCCTCCACGAGCGGCGGGGCCAGCCGGTGCTCGCGCTCCGGCACCTCAAGGAATACCGCCGGCTCGCCGGCTAAGCGCGGCACCCGTCGCGGTCCGTGCGTCGACCTCGTGTGTCGACCGGGTGCGGACACCGCGCCCGGAAGTCCCTGCAGCGGTGCCACCGCGTCGTGCTAGGCCTCGGGCCCGTTCCCCCAGGAGGCCACCTCACGATGCGCATCGTCCTCGTCCTCTCCCTCGGCACCCTCGCCCTCGCCGGCTGCAAGCGAGAGACGCAGGAGGCCGTGGCGCAGGCCAAGGGCGCGGCGGCAGACGCCGAGCGAGCGGCGAAGGACGCTGCCGCCCAGGCCCGGAACGCGGCAGACCAGGCGGCGTCGTCCGCGCGGTCCGCGGCGGACCAGGCCCGGGCCGCCGCGGACGATGCGGCCGCGAAGGCACGAGGCGCCGCCGACCAGGCGAAGGCCGCCGCCGACGAGGCTGCGGCGAAGGCCCGGGGGGCAGCGGGCGCGGCGAGCGAGTCGGCCCGGCGCGGCCTGGACAATGCGAGCCAGACGGTGCACGAGCTGGGCGCCGGGGACCAGGTCCAGGGCGTCATCGTGAGCGCGGGCCGGACCGAGCTGGACGTGCGGCCGGCGGATGGGCCCGTCCGCACGCTGACCACCGACGACGAGACGCGGTGGATCCGCCAGGGGTCGGCCGCCGGCCGGGACGGGTTTCCCATCGGGTCGAGCGTCCGCGTGACGTACATCGTGAAGCACGGCCAGCAGCTCGCGACCCGGGTGGAGGCCGTCGGCCGTTGACCCTGCCCGTCCAGCCTCCCGTCTCGCCGATGCTCTCGAAGCTGGTCCGCGAGCTCCCTCCGGCGGGTGACGTCATCTACGAGCCGAAGTGGGACGGCTTCCGCACCATCGTCTTTCGCGACGGCGAGCAGGTGGAGCTCGGCAGTCGCAACGAGCGGCCGATGACCCGCTACTTCCCCGAGATCCTCGGGCCGCTGCGCGCATCGCTGCCCGAGCGCTGCGTCGTGGACGGCGAGATCGTCATCGCCGGCCCCCGGGGGCTCGACTTCGACGCGCTGCTCAACCGCATTCACCCCGCGGCCTCACGGGTGCGGAAGCTGGCCGAGGAGACCCCCGCGTCGTTCGTGGCCTTCGACCTGCTGGCGATCGGCGACGAGGACCTCCGGACGCTTCCGTTCGAGCAGCGACGCCGACGGCTGGAGCAGGCGCTGGCCGGAACCAGGCCTCCGGTCTACCTGACCCCGGCGACCCGGGATCGCGCCGTGGCCGAGCAGTGGTTCAGCCGCTTCGAGGGCGCCGGGCTCGACGGGGTGATGGTGAAGCCGCTCGCCCTCCCCTACCTCGAGGACAAGCGCGAGATGCTGAAGGTGAAGCACGAGCGCACCGCGGACTGCGTCGTCGCGGGCTTCCGCTGGTTCAAGGGCGGCGGCGGGGTGGGCTCGTTCCTGCTCGGGCTCCACGACGAGCAGGGAGCGCTGCACCACGTGGGCATCTGCTCCGGCTTCACGGCGGCGCAGCGCAAGCAGTTCGAGAGCGAGCTCCAGCCGCTCCGGGAAGGCGGCCTCGAGGGGCACCCCTGGAAGGAGTGGGCGACGATGGCCGGGGAGAGCGAGCAGCGGATGCCCGGCGCACCGAGCCGGTGGAACAACAAGAAGGACCTCTCGTGGGAGCCCGTGCGGATCGAGCGCGTGGTCGAGGTGAGCTACGACCACCTGCAGGGCACGCGGTTCCGCCACGCGACGCACTTCCTCCGCTGGCGGCCCGACCGGACCCCCGGTTCATGCACCTACGGTCAGCTCGAGGCCGTGGTGCCGGCGGAGCTGAAGGCGCTGTTCGGCAGCTGACCTCGGCTGGATCGGGGGAGCATTGACGGCGCCCGGACCTCCGGGCGACCTTGCCGCCCCGATGACGACTCCCCCGAATCGACCGTCGCCTCCGGGAGCGCTCGCACGGCGCTTCGATCAGATGTTCCCGGTCCTCACGGCGGCCGAGATCGACCGGGTCCGGCGTTTCGGCGACGTCCGCCGGTTCAGGCCGGGCGAGCTCCTCTGCCGGGTGGGAAGGCCCAGCCCCGGGATGTACGTGATCCTCTCCGGCCGGCTGGCGGTCGTCAGCCGAGATCCGCTCGGCCGGACGCTGCCCGTTGCCGCGTTCGCCCAGCTGATCGGAGGTACCCCGGAGGAGATGGAGATCCTCCCGGGCGAATTCGTGGCCGATCTCGGAACGCTCACCGACAAGCCGAGCGCGCTCGATGTCCAGGCGGTCGACGATGTGGAGGCCATCGTCGTTCCTCCGGACCACCTTCGCGGCCTGCTCGTCACCGAGGCCGAGCTCGGGGAACGCATCATGCGCGCCCTGCTGCTGCGGCATGTGGCCATGATCGAGGTCGGATTCGGGGGCCCGGTCCTCATCGGCCAGATCCGATCTCCGGAGATCACACAGCTGTCCGCCTTCCTGGGGCGCAACGGGACCCCCTTTCGCGTGGTCGACCCCGAGGAGG